>JALZLF010000007.1 GCA_030858865.1 Actinomycetota bacterium
CATCGACTTCGCGCTTGCGCCGCGGCGCGTGCTCCGGGTACTTCTCGCCGGCATTGCCCTGCTGGTGACGCTCAGTGTCGTGGGACAGGCGGGCGTGTACTTCCTGCCCGACTTTCCGTTGCGCGACGCGCTGGCCTCACTGTTCTACGTCGCACAGGAGGCCAGCGTCCCCACGCTGTTCTCGGTGCTCCAGCTGCTGGCCGCCGCAGTGCTGCTGGCCGCCATCGCCTTCGCGCACCAGCGCGCCGGCAACCCCGGTAGCCGCACCTGGTATTTGCTGGCCGGCCTGGTCGCCTACCTGGCGTTGGACGAGTCGGCCATGATCCACGAGCGCTTCATCGGCCCGACGCGGGGGCTGCTGGGCATCGAGACGGGACCGCTGCTGTTCGCCTGGGTGATCCCCGCTGCCATCGCCAGCGTCGTTTTCGCCCTGGCGACCCGCCGCTTCGTCGCTGCGCTCCCCCGCCACACCCGCCGCCTGGTGATCAGCGCCTTCGTCCTGTTCGTCGGCGGGGCGCTGGGCGTGGAGCTGGTGGGCTCCGCCTACGCCTCCGCTCACGGCAGGGAGGAGTTCATCTACACCCTGATCGTCGCCGTCGAGGAGGCCGTGGAGATGGCGGGGGCGGCTGTGCTGGTCTACGCGCTGCTGGCGTACATCCCGGTGGGGTTGCCGGCGGCGCGATGGAGCGCGTGGGTGGTGCTGTCGCCGGCGAAGGCCGCCCCATTCCGTTGACCGGCCGACGCCGTGGGCGCCTCAGCCGTGCTTGACGGCCCGGCCGATCGCGTGCGGGGAAGCGGGGATGAAGATCCTGGTGTCGGGAAAGCGAAACCCCCGGACTGCTTCGATCTGGAAGCCGGCTGCTCGGATGGCGGCCACCGTGTCGTGGCTGGTATGGCAGCCGCCGGCCAGACGGGGCCACACGACGTCGGCGGCGCGCTGCATGCGGGCCTGGCGCGCGTCGGTCGAGCGCACGTGCTCGTAGAAGCGCAGCTGGCCGCCGGGACGCAGAACCCGCGACAGCTCGCCCAGCGCCTGCCGCTGATCGGCAACCGAGCACAGCACCAGCGAGGCAACCCCGGCGTCGAATGCCGCTGAGTCCAACGGCAGTCGCTCGGCAGTGCCATCGACCACCCGCACCGCGACGTTCGCCGCCGCCGCTGCGCGCTCGGCGAGGCCTCGCAGGTGCGGCTCAGGCTCCACCGCGACCACCTCGGTGACCGTAGCCGGGTAGTAGGCGAAGTTCAGGCCGTTGCCGGCGCCGACCTCAACCACACGCCCCGACAGCCCCGCCAGCGCCTCCTGGCGGTGGTCACCGGCACCCTGCTGTTCGGCGCCCCGGCTCAGCTTGTCGTAGCAGCGAGCGAAGATCGGATGGCGGACGGGGCCAGCCGCAGGACGCTTGCGCATCGCGGGAGCCTAGCCCTTTACGCAGCGCACTGGCCGCTGATCGACTTCGAGCGTGGACCGCACGAGGGTGCCGACAACATCTACTGTTAGGGGTCGATCTCCCTCACCGTTCCCGTCTGAGGAAGGAGCAGCACATGTGTCTGAGTATCCCAGGCGAGGTTCTACAGATGGGTTCCGACCACCCTGGCCTGGCCACGGTCGACGTTCGGGGCGTACCACGGGCGATCAGCCTGGACCTGTTGTCCGACGAGCAGGTGGCGCCCGGAGACTGGGTGCTGATCCATCTCGGGTTCGCCATGTCCAAGATCGACAAGGAGGAGGCCGAGGCCACGCTGGCATTTCTGAACGACGTCAGCGAAGCCTGCGCCGCCGATCTCGCCAGAACGCCCGAGTCGTCGGCCCTTGATGGGAATGCCGACCGCACCGGCCCCTGACTCGACCACTTCTGCGGCGTCAAGGTTGTGCACCCAAGGTTGGCGTCAGCCGCGGGCGGTGATCCAGACCCGTTGCAGATCCCAGGTGACGGCGTCGCCGACGGCGACCGTCGGGGTTCCGCCACCGCGTACGTCGATGGTGCCCGCCGGCGTGCGCAGGCGGTAGTCGGTGTAGGGACCTCGGTAGCGCAGCTGGCGGACCACCCCGGGCAGGCGTCCGCCGAGCCAGGCCCACTCGGGACGCACCAGCACGGCCCCGTCGCCAGGTCGCAGCCCGGCCACGCTGCCGCCGGGGACGCGAACCGTCTCGTCGCCGACGCGCAGCGTCAGCTTTCCCGAGACGGTCTCGCTGGCGGGACTGTCCAGGACCGAAGCTGGCCCTGTCAGCGTCGCGGACCACAGGTCGGCGGGTTCTTCGTAGACCTCGGCCGACCTGCCGACCTGCGCGATGCGACCGTGGCGCAGCAGCACCACGCGGTCGGCTACCGCCAGCGCTTCTGCCGCGTCGTGGGTGGCGTACAAGGCGGCCGCACCGCGCAGGCGGCGCTGCTCGCTGAGCTCTTCGGTCAGCGACGCGCGCAGCGCTGTGTCCAGGTGGGCGGTTGGCTCGTCGAACAGGTACAGCGACGGCTCGCGCGCCAGGGCGCGGGCAAGGCCCACCCGTTGCTGCTGACCTCCGGACAGCTCAGCCGGGCGCCGGTCCACCAGGTCGCCCAGCCCCACCCTCTCCAGCAGCGCCGTCGCCGCGCGACGCGCCTCGCGGGCCCCGACGCCGCGGCGGCGCAGCGGGTAGGCCACCGTCTCGGCAGCGGTCAGGTGTGGCCACAGCGCGTAGTGCTGGAACACCACGGCGACGTCTCGGTCCTCTGGCGGCACGCTGCGACCGGCCGCCGACATCACCTCGCCGCGCAGCAGCACCTGACCCTCGCGAGGTTGGATGAACCCGGCCACCGCGGCCAGCAAGGTGCTCTTGCCGGAGCCGGAGGGCCCGAGCAGCGCCACCACCTCGTCGGGTGCCACCTGCAGGCTGACGCCGCGCACCACCGGCTCCTCGCCGTAGGCCACGGTCAGCTCCCGAAGGCTCAGGGCCGAGGTCATGCGCCGTCCCGACGGGTTGCCAGGCGTCGTGACGTCCGGCTCACGGCCGCCAGCAACGCGGTGCCCAGCAAGACCATGCCGGTCAAGAGCACCGCCAGGGCCGCGGTCACCGCAACGTCTCCCAGCTGGCGCAGATTGAGGATCACCACCGCGAGAGTCTCGCTGCCCGGCCCGTACAGCAAGCTGGACATCGTCACCTCGTGCAGGCCGAACAGGAACACCACCAACCAGGCGCCCGCCAGCGCTGGCAACAGCAGCGGAATGGTGATGGTGCGCACCGTGGTCGCGGGGCCGGCGCCGCTGACTCGCGCCGCCCAGGCGAGGTCGGGCGGCTGCCGACCGGCCGCGCCCGCGATCGGGCGGTGACCCAGCGCCCAGAACTTGGCCAGGTAGGCGACGAGGATCAGCGCCAGGGTGTCTCGCAGCCACGGTCCGTAGGCCAGCAGGACAGCCACCGCCAGAGCCGATCCGGGAACGGCGAAGGTGAGTGTGGCCAGCGTGGCCAACGGCTTGCCGCCGCGCTGACGTCGCAGGGCGGTGAGCAACGCCCCCAGCAGCAGCACGATGGTGGCCGCCGCCATCGCCAGCAGCACGCTGCGAGCCAGCGCCGGTCCGCCCAAGCCTGTCAGAGCGGTCCGGAAATGGCCGAGCGTCCAGTTGGCGGGGACGGGCGCCAGGCCAACCGCACGGGTGATCCCGACGAGAAGCAGGGCCAGCAGCGGCAGCACGCTGGTTACCAGGGCGTAGCTCCACAGCACGGCACTTGGCCAGCGAAGTCCGCGGGGCACGGCGCTGCCGAGGGGAGCGCCGGTCCGCGTCAGCCCGTTGCCCAGCGCGTCACGGACGTCAGCCGTGCCGACCACCGACAGGGTGAGCAGGACCAGACCGGACGCTAGCACCAGGACGCGGGTGAACGCCTCGGGGTCAGCGGCGAACACCAGGTCGGAGTAGATCCGCGTGGTGACGGTCGTGACACCGGCGGGCGTGCCCAGCACCGCCGGTACCCCGAAGGCGTTGACGGTGGTGACGAAGGCCAGGGCAGCGCCCGCGACGATCGCGGGGCGCAGCAGTGGCAGCGTCACGGTGCGAAACGCCGTCACCACGCTCGCTCCGCTGGTCCGCGCGGCGCGTTCCAGATCCGGCTCGGCACGCGACGCGAGCGCACCCGCGGTGACCAGATACACCAGCGGCACGGCGTGCACCGTCAGCACCGTCACCACCCCGGCCAGCCCGTACACCCCCGCCAGCTGTAGGCCGAGCAGGTCGTCGAGAAGGCCGGACGGACCGTAGGCCTGCCCCCAGCTGAGTGCGGCGACGAACGGCGGGACGACCAGCGGCAGGAGCACCGCGCCGCGAAGCCAGGACCGCCCGCGCGGCGCGCCGCGCTCGGTGGCCAGCGC
>JALZLF010000014.1 GCA_030858865.1 Actinomycetota bacterium
GGCTCACAGAGCCGCCCCGCCGCATGTCAGCCAGGCGACGCTGGCGCCGGAGTGCAGGAAGTGCAACCAAAACGTTCAAGTGACACCGTGAGGTACCGATAGATCTCCTTGACGGGTCTTGAGGCTCGTGAGCAGGACGTGCCTGCTGTGACCTGGTGTCGTCATCAGCGATGCGACGGTCACGCCGCCACGATCCCGTTCGACCCGGCCCGGCCGACAAGGAGCGATGCGACATGGCGGACAGCAGCACAGTGGGAAACGACCGCCTGTGGACGGTCTCAGAGGTGGCCGAGCACATGCGGGTCTCCAACATGACCGTCTACCGGCTCATCAAGGGCGGCCAGCTGTCCGCGCTGCGCGTCGGCAAGAACTATCGGGTCCGCAGCAGGGACCTGGCGGCCTACCTCGACGCCTCGGCGACAAACGCCGAACACTTCTCGCGATAGCGGAGACATCACCGTGGCCAACAGCATTATCGGATTGGACATCGGGTCGAGCGCCGTTCGCGCGGTCCAGCTGACCAGCGGCGGCCGTGGAGCCGTAGCCCTGGAGCGCATCGGGCAAGTCCCGCTGCCGTTCGGCGCGATCGCCGACGGCGAGATCGCCGACGCCGACGCCGTCGTCGACGCCCTGCGCACCCTGTGGTCGCGCTACGGCTTCAAACAACGAAAGGTGCGGCTGGGGCTGGCAAACCAGCAGGTCGTGGTGCGCCAGATCGACCTGCCCTACCTGCCGGCCGCCGAGATGCGCCAGTCGCTGCAGTTCCAGGTGCAAGACGCCATCCCGATCCCGGTGGACCAGGCGATCCTGGACTACCAGACCCTCGAGGAGTACGAGAACGACAAGGGCGAGAAGTTCAGCCGCATCCTGCTCGTGGCTGCGCAGCGCGACATGGTGAACTCCTTCATCGACGCGGCCAGGCGGGCAAAGCTGGACGTCGTCGACGTGGACCTCGACGCCTTCGCCGTCCTGCGCAGCCTCGCCCCCAGCAGCGTCCTGGGCGACAACGAAGGCGAGCTGCTGCTCGACGTCGGCGCAGCCGTCACCAACATCGTCGTCCACGAAGCCGGCCATCCCCGTTTCGTGCGCATCCTGCTGATGGGTGGCAACGCCATCACCGACTCGCTGATGGCGGCCTTGGGCACCGACTACGACACCGCCGAGCAGACCAAGGCCCGCACCGGCGTGTCCGACGAGTACAGCTACGACGCCGACGAGGCCAGCCGCCTGATCGCGGCGCGCGCGAACCGCTTCATCGAGGAGATCCGCGGCTCACTTGACTACTACAGCGCTCAGCAGGGCGCCGTGCCGGTTCGCCGGGTGGTGCTTTCCGGCGGCGCCGGGCAGCTGCCCAACCTGCGCCAGCGGCTCGCTGACACGCTGCGCCTGCCGGTCGATCGCGGACATCCGATGCAAGAGCTCAAGATCGGCAAGACGGGGCTGGACAACACCCAGCTCGTCGGGGCCGAGCCGTACCTGCCCGTTGCCATCGGCCTGGCACTGGGAGCGGTGACGTGAACGCGCGTGTCAACCTGCTGCCGCCGGAGATCGCCCAACGCCAACGGGAGCGTCGCACGGTCGTCCTCACCGCAACCCTGGTCCTGGTATGGCTGGTGCTGCTGGGAGTTCTGTACGGCTTCAAGCTGGGCGACGTCGAGGCGACGCGCGTGAAACGTGACGGAGCCCAGGCCCAGGTCGCGCAGCTGCAACAGGAGCTGGCGTCGCTGCAGGCGTTCGCCGAGCTCGACCGTCGTCTGTCGGCTCGCAACGGCCTTCTCGCCACGGTCATGACCAACGAGATCTCGTGGGCCAAGACTCTCAACGACCTGTCCCTGTCCTTCCCCGGGAACTCCTCGCTGCTGACGCTGACCGCCACCAGCAATCAGGTCGTTGCCGAACAGTCAGCGGTCGAGGGCACGGACATCGACCTTGGCGACTCCGTTGCCGATCTGGCTTTCACCGGCTACGCGGTCGAGCGGTACGCACCCGGTGTGCAGCACGCGCTGCTCAAGTTCAACAAGGTCCGCGCCTTCTCCAACGCCTACCTGGCGCAGGCCGCCGACGCCGAGCGCGGCACCACCGAAGTGACCAACTACACCGGCAGCGTCCAACTGGACCCTGACGCCTACACCGGCCGCTACGCCGACGGCCTGCCTGCCGAGGTTGGACGATGACTGCCTACCGTGTCCCCATCGCCGGCCTGCTGGCCGCCCTGCTGCTGACCGTCGCGTTCTGGTTCCTGCTGTACAAGCCGAAGGCAGACGAGCAGTCGGTGCTTGAGCAGGAGACCACCGACCTGCAGGGACAGCAGGTGACGCTACGCGCCGAGATCGACCAGCTCCGCGAGCTCGAGGAGCGGCAGGTCGAGATCCGTGCCCAACTCGTCCGCCTCCGCGAGTACATCCCCGACGGGGTGGCGCAGCCCCGGGTCATCCGGCAGCTGCAGGTCTCTGCCGACCGTGCCGGGGTCGACATCACGTCGGTGGCCTTCGGCGAGCCGGCCGTGCCCGTCGCCGATGTCGAAGCGGCGCTGCCGCTGGACACCGGCGACGAGGGAACCGTCCTGGCCAACGTCCCCGTGACCATGGTGATGGAGGGCGGGTACTTCCAGGTCATCGACTTCTTCCGCCGCATGGAGGTCGACGTCCCCAGGGCCCTGCTCGTGCGCAATCTCACCATCGCCGAGGCCCAAGACGGTTTCCCGACATTGAGCACGACCTGGGGCGGCGACCTGTTCACGGTCGTGCCGACGGCCGAGCTCGCAGAGGCCGACGCCGGCGAGGTGACGCCCGACGCCGGCGCCGCCCAGCCCGCCCCCAGCGAGGGCGCAACGCAAGCCCCGCCACCGAGCGCCACCGAGAGCCAGTCGGCCACCGCCGACCTTGCAGCCGAGGAGTCGTAGCACCGTGAGCGATGTCACCAGTGGCGGTCCCGTCAATCGCACCATGCTCATCGCCCTCGGCGTCGTCGCCGTGGTGGCCATCGTGTACGTCTTCGTAGTGAATCCGCTGCTGTCCGGCGGCGACGAAGACGAGGTCGCCATGGCCGCTCGCCCACGGGTCGCTGCCTCCGAGCCCGTGACACGCGACGACGTGGACGGCCGGGACCGCAAGGACGCCAAGAACAAGGCGCCCGCGAAGACCTTCGAGGTGTTCAACGCACGCGATCCGTTCCAGGAGCTGGTGTCCGACGGCACGGGCGAAGCGACGGACCCCACTGACCCCACGGACCCCACCGACCCCACTGATCCTCCCGGGGCAACGGAGCCTGCGGGCACCACGGACCCACCACAGCCCACGGACCCTGCGGACGGCACCGGCAGCGACGACGCCAACGTCGGCGGCACGACCGTCACCCTTGTCGACGTGTTCAGGGGCGAGGACGGCAAGCGCCTGGCGGCCGTGACCGTCAACGGCGCGGGCTACAACGCCGGCGAGGGCGACACCTTCGGGGAGCGTTTCCGCATGCTCGACATCGACGAGCGATGCGCAACGATGCTGTCGGGAACCAGCCGCTTCACCCTCTGCGAGGGCGAGCACATCCGCAAGTAGGAACGCCCGCGGCACCCCGCGCTCCGCAGCGCGCGCCGAGGGCGGTAGCGTCTCGGCATGCGTCGCAATGACGAAGCGGTAGGCCGGTCGTGGTTCTGCGCTACCTGACGGCCGGCGAGTCCCACGGTCCCGCGCTCGTGGGCATCCTCGAAGGGCTGCCTGCGGGTGTGCCCTATACCCGCGACGCGCTCGAGCACCAGCTGGCGCGCCGGCGCCTCGGGCACGGACGCTCGCCGCGCATGGACTTCGAGACCGATCGCTTCGAGGTGCTCGGTGGCGTCCGGCACGGCAGGACGATGGGCTCGCCCGTCGCGGTGGTGATCCACAACACCGAGTGGCCGAAGTGGGCGGCGGTGATGAGCCCGGACCCGCCGGCCGATCTTGCGGCGCTCGAGCGCAGCGGTCGCGGCGCACCGCTCACGCGGCCGCGGCCGGGCCACGCCGACCTCGTCGGGATGCAGAAGTACGGGCTGGACGAGATCCGCAACGTCCTCGAGCGGGCCAGCGCCCGCGAGACCGCCACCCGTGTCGCGCTCGCCTTCTTCGCCAGGGCACTGCTCGGCGAGTTGGGCATCTCGGTCGTCTCCCATGTGGTGCGCATCGGTGAGGTGTCCGTACCCGACGGCTCGCCGCCCCCCGGTCCGGACGATCTGGATGCCGTGGACGCCGTCGGTGTTCGCTGCCTCGACGCCGACGCGGCGGGACGGATGGCCGAGCGCATCGATCGTGCCAAGGTAGAGCGCGACACCCTCGGTGGTATCGTCGAGGTCTTGGCCTACGGCCTTCCGCCCGGTCTCGGCAGCTGCATGCACTGGGATCGCAAGCTGGACACCCGTCTGGCCGCGTCGCTGATGAGCGTGCAGGCCTTCAAGGGCGTCGCCGTCGGCGACGGCTTCAGCAGCGCCGCGGTCCCCGGCTCGCAGGCCCACGACGAGATCACGGCGGACGCCGAGGGTGGTTACCGCCGCACGACGGGACGGGCTGGAGGCCTGGAAGGCGGCATGACGACCGGCGAGCCGCTGCGCCTGCGCGCCGCGATGAAGCCGCTGTCCAGCCTGACCCAGCCGCTGGCCACCGTGGACGTGCGCACCGGGCAGCCGGCCGAGGCGATCCAGCAGCGCTCCGACGTGTGCGCGGTGCCGAGGGCGGGGGTGGTCTGCGAGGCGGTCGTCGCCCTGACGCTGACCGACGCGCTGCTGGAAAAGACCGGGGGCGACAGCCTCGACGAAGTGCGCCGGAACCTGCTGGCCTACCGCGCGGCCATGGCCGGCCACCCACGCCCGGTGGCAGCCCCCGGGTGGCCCTCGGGGTACGAGGCGCCATGAGCCTGCTGGCGCCCGGTCGCAACATCGTCCTGCTCGGACTGATGGGGGCAGGCAAGACGGCGGTCGGACGCCTGCTGGCGCAGCGGCTGGCGCGACCGTTGCGAGACACCGACGCGATGGTCGAGGCCCAGGCAGGGATGCCGATCGCGGAGATCTTCGTCAGCCAGGGGGAACGAGGCTTCCGCCGGCTGGAGAGCGAGGCTGTGCGGCAGGCGTCGGCGCTGCGCGGGCAGGTGATCGCCGTCGGCGGGGGAGCGGTGCTGGACCCGGCGAACGTCACGTACCTGCGTTCCACCGGAGATCTCGTGTGGCTGGCGGCCTCCGTCGAGGTGCTGGCCCAGCGGGTCGGCGACGAACCCGCCCGCCCGCTGCTGTCGGGTGGCGGTGACGTGACCGATCGGCTGGCCCAGCTGCAAACTGAGCGGGAAGCCGCCTACACCGCCGCCTCCTCGACCGTCATCGACACCGGCGACAAGACCCCCGACGAGATCGCGGACGCGGTGCTGGAGTGGGTGCGAACTCGACCGGGGGTGCTGACCAAGCAGGAGCGGCAGGCGTGACGGCGCCGGTGCGCATCCGCGTCGCGGTCGCCGCCGCGTACGACGTCGTCATCGCCCCCGGCCTGCTCAACCAGCTGGCGGCCGTCCTGCCGCCACTTCCCCACGCACGTCGCGCCGCGCTGGTCAGTCCCGGGGGGGTCAGTGCCTTGTACGGCCAGCGGGTGACGGCGGGGCTACGGGCACGAGGGCTGGTGGTGGAGCCGGTGATCGTTCCCGACGGCGAAGAAGCCAAGACGCTGACCACGGTGACCTCGATCTACCACCGCCTCGCGGCGATGCGCCTTGGCCGCGACGACATCGTCGTGGCCCTCGGCGGGGGTGTGGTCGGCGACCTCGCCGGCTTCGCGGCGGGAACCTGGAACCGGGGGGTCGCGGTGGTGCAGCTGCCGACGACCCTGTTGGCTCAGGTTGACGCGGCGATCGGCGGCAAGACCGGCGTCAACCTCGCCGAGGGCAAGAACCTCGTCGGCGCCTTTCACCAGCCGCTGGCCGTGGTCGCCGACATCGCCACGCTGGCCTCCCTGCCCGCTCGCGAGCTGCGGGCCGGGCTCGGCGAGGCCGTCAAGTACGGCTTCATCGCCGACCCGGCAGTCCTCGAGCTGTTGGAACACGACCCGGGGGCGGCGGTCGCCGGCGACCCCGAGGTGCTGGGCGCCGTGGTGCGCCGGGGGGTCGCGGTCAAGGCTCGCATCGTCGCCGCGGACGAACGGGAGGCTGGTGAACGCGCTCTGCTCAACTACGGCCACACGTTCGGCCATGCCTTCGAGGTGCTGGCCGGGTACGGCACCTACCGTCACGGCGAGGCGGTCGCCCTCGGCATGGTCGCCGCCGCCCGCCTTGGCGAACGTCTGGGCGTCAGCGAACCCGGCCTCGCCGCCCGCACGGTGGATCTTCTGGCGCCGCTAGGCCTACCCATAGGGGGGTTGCGGCTCGACCCGGCAGCGGTATGGGACGTGCTGGGGCGTGACAAGAAGGCCCGCGACGGTGTGCGGTTCGTCTTGTGCCGCACGCCGGGAGTCGGCTGCGTCGTCGAGCAGCCGGAGCGCCGGCTGGTCGAGGAGGTCCTGCGCTCACTGGCGTGAGCGCCGTGGCGGCGCTCAGCCGGCCTCGACGCGGTCCTTGCCGGCCCGCTTGCCCCGGTACAACGCGGCGTCCGCGGCGGTGAACAGCTCGTCGGCGGCGGCCGCGTCCAGCGGCGCGACCGCAACCCCGACGGAGATGGTCACCGCCGGCAGGGTCATCCTGGATCGCTTCACCGACTCCCGCACCCGTTCCAGGACCGCGCGCGCCCCCTGCGGACCGGTGTCAGGCAGCAGGATCACGAACTCCTCGCCGCCGATGCGGAACACCGAGTCGGTCTCGCGAACCCCACCCTCCAGACGCCCGGCGACGTGCACCAGCGTCCGATCCCCCACGTCGTGGCCGTGGCGGTCGTTGACCGCCTTGAAGTCGTCGATGTCGATGACGGCCAGGGCCACGGGGTGGTCGCCGGTGGCCTGCTCCAGGGCCGAACGCAGCTGCACCCAGAAGACCCGCCGGTTGCGCAGACCGGTCAGTGCGTCGCGCTCGGCGGCAAAGCGGACCTCCTCGTACAGGTCGGCGTTGCGCATGGCGACCGCCGTGATGTCGGCCAAGCCGCGCAGGAAGTCTCGATCGTCGGTCGAGAAGGCGCCTTCGTGGTCGCTGGTGACGCTCAGGGCCATGAACAGCGAGCCCTTGTCCTGGTTGCCGGCGATCAACAGCGAGCGCGCCCGCGGGTGGAGTCGCGCCTCGAGCTCGGGTCGCGCGCTGACGTCGTTGATCACCAGGCAGCCGGTGGCGGCGATCTCGTCGGCCAATGCCAGCAACGGGCCGGTCACCGGCTCCTCCCGCAGCACGAGGCCAGGCCGGTCGGGGCCGGTGTAGTGCAGCAGTGCGGTGTCGCCGTACACCCGGATCACGCTCACCTCGACGGTGTCGATGCGCTCCTGCACCGCCCGCACGATGCTGGGGACCACCTGGGCGAACTCTGGGGTGGACGCCATCATCTTGGCCACGTCGAACAGCTTCGCCATGGTCTGGGCCTGATGCTGCGCCACGGTGTACAGGCGCGCGTTGGCGAAGGCGACCTGAGCCTGGACGGCGAACACCTCCAGGGTCTCGACCGTGTCTTCGGTCGGCAGCCGCCCCGAACGTGGCTCGTCAACCGCCAGGAACCCGACGATGTCGTCGTCGCCGTCGAGCAGCTTCACGACGAGCCCGTGATCTGCGGTCCACGCGTCCGGCTCGTCCGAGACAGGGATATCCGGGATGTCCGCCCACGTGGCGGGCGCCTCCGGCGGGATCAGGTAGCTGACCGTCCCGACCAGCCAGCCAGGCTCCAGCAGCACCGTCCAGTTCTCCCACGGCGTGGTCATGCCGATGCGACCGTCAGCGAGCCCGCCGGTGGCGACGCGCCGGCAGCGACCCCCCTCCCGCACCGTCACCGTGGCCACCGTGAAGTCGGTCACCTCGATGACGGCAGCGACGATGCGCTGCGCCACCACCTCGAAGTCCAGCCGCCGCGAGATGTCGGCGGCGATCTCCATGATCCTCGATCCCCACCGGTAAGCGTCGTCGCCGGACGCTGGCCTGGCACCGGCGAGCGGGGGAGCAGGCGCGGACTCAACGTGCTCGTCCGGCACACAGTCCCTTCGCGTCAGGGTCGGCGGGAGGTCGGCTTACGCTAGCCTCCCGAGGCTGCGAAAGGAAAGATTCGTGATTCTGCTGCTGAACGGACCGAACCTCTCCCAGCTCGGGTTCCGCGATCCGCTGGTCTACGGCAGCCAGACGCTCGACGAGGTCATGGAGGGGGCGCGCGAGGAGGCCGGCGGGCTCGACGAGTTCACCTCCGAATCCGAAGGCGAGATCATCACGCGGTTGCACGCGGCCCGCTCCGACGGCACCGAGGCGGTGGTCATCAATCCCGGCGCCCTCGGCCACTACAGCTACGCGCTGCGTGACGCCCTGGAGCTGCTGGCGGTGCCCAAGGTGGAGGTCCACCTGTCGCAGACCCCCGCGCGCGAGTCGTTTCGCCGCCGCAGCGTCATCAGTCCCGTCGTGGACGTCACGATCACCGGCGCGGGCGCCTTCGGCTATCGCCTGGCGGTGCGGGCGGCCCAGCACCTGACTCAGAAGGGCTGACCCCCGCCAGGGAAGCGCTGACCGCGCCCGGCTACACTGCCGTACCGATGGTGTCCACCAACAGCCTGAAGAACGGGATGACGCTGAGCATCGACGGCCAGCTCTGGCGCGTCGACTACTTCCAGCACGTCAAGCCCGGCAAGGGTGGCGCCTTCGTGCGCACCACGCTCAAGGGCGTGCGCAACGGCAAGACCGTGGACCGCACCTTCCGTGCGGGCGAGGACCTGCAGCAGGCCATCCTGACCAAGCGGGCGCTGCAGTACCTGTACCACGACGGCGACGACTTCGTGTTCATGGACAGCGAGCACTTCGAACAGACTCCCGTGTCCTCGGCGGCCCTGGCCGGTGGCGCGAAGTGGCTCAAGGAGGGCGACACGATCGAGCTGGTGTTCCACGGCGACGAGGTCGTGGGCGTCAACTTGCCGGCTTCGGTCGAGCTGGCCGTCACCGCCACCGAGCCTGGCATGCAGGGCGATCGCGTGTCCGGGGCCACCAAGGCCGCCACGCTGGAGACCGGAGCCGTGGTGGGCGTGCCGCTGTTCATCAACGTCGGCGAGTCCGTCCGGGTCGACACCCGATCCGGCGAGTACATCTCGCGAGCCTGATGGCGCGCAACGCCACCGGCTCCCGGCACGCCGCACGCAAGGTCGCCCTGGACGTCCTGTACGAGGCGGACCTCACCGAGCGGCCGATCGCGGCCGTACTGGCCAAACACCTCGAGGCGACACCGCCGCCACCCGAGTTCGCGGTGGCCCTGGTGCGAGGGGTGCACCGCCACCACGAAGAGATCGACGAGCTGATCCAGTCCCACTCCCGCGACTGGAAGCTGTCGCGGATGCCGGTGGTGGACCGCAACCTGCTGCGCATCGGGCTGTTCGAGATCCTGCACAGTCCCGACGTTCCGACCGCGGTGGCGATCGACGAAGCCGTGGAGCTGGCCAAGGAGCTTTCCACCGACGATTCGGGCCGCTTCGTCAACGGTGTGCTCGCGCGGGTCGCCGAGGCCGCCTCGCCTGCTTGAGTCGCCTGGAACGGGAGCCACCGGGGGACGATCTTTCACCCGCCTGTGGCCTCGCCGCCTCCGCTCGGCAATGATCCAGTCGTAGCATCGCGCCGTGGACGCCACGATGGGCGACCGGCGCATGCGCCCGCACGGACAACCCCTGCCGATCTGAAAGGCCGTTGCATGTCTGTTCCAGCCCACGCTGGTGCGACCAAGAAGCGCGCCGCGCTCGCCGCGCTCGCCACGTCGCTGCTCGTGGCCCTCGTGATGTCGCCAGTCGCCGGCGCTCAGGTAGAGCCGGCGCAGCACCCGCCGAAGCCGCCGGAACCGAGCGGCTTCACCTTGACGATCCTGCACAACAACGACGGTGAGTCGCAGCTGCTCAACGCCCCCGAGAACCCCGACTTCGGCGGGGTCGCCCGTTTCAAGACGGTGGTCGACCGGTTGAAGGCGAACGGTCGGAGAACGGGCAGCCGGCACGTCCCGCGCAGGCGCGGCGCCCTGCTGCTGTCGTCCGGTGACAACTTCCTGGCAGGCCCGGAGTTCAACACCAGCCTCGAACGGGGCGTGCCGTTCTACGACACCACGGCGCTGGACCTGATCGGCTACGACGCCTTCGCCATCGGCAACCACGAGTTCGACTTCGGCCCCGACGTCCTCGCCGACTTCATCGACGGGTTCATCCGGCCGGTGCCGTTCATCAGCGCCAACCTCGACGTCAGGGGGGAGCCCGCGCTGCAGACCCTCGCCGAGGAGGGGCGCATCGTGCGTAGCGCCGTCGTGCGGGAGCGCGGCGAGCGGATCGGCGTCGTCGGTGCCACCACCCCCGATCTCGAGCTGGTCTCCAGCCCGCGTGGCGTCGAGGTGCTGCAGGACGTCGCCGGCTTGGTACAGGGCCAGGTCGACCGGCTGCGCCGGCGCGGTGTGAACAAGATCATCCTGATCAGCCACCTGCAGGACGTCGACGAAGACCGCGCGCTGGTCCCGATGCTGCGTGGCGTAGACGTCGTCATCGCCGGCGGCGGCGACGAGGTGCTGGCGAACCCCGGCGATCTGCTGGTGCCCGGCGACGAGGCGGTGCTGCCGTACCCGGTGTTCGAGCAGTCCGCCGGCGGCCGCGACGTTCCCATCGTCACCACGGCCGGTGACTACAAGTACGTCGGCCGTCTGGTGGTCGACTTCGACCGCCGAGGGCGGGTGCTCAACACGCGCAGGATCAGTGGCCCGGTGCGCGTCTCCGGTGTCGCTCCGGACGCGGTGGAGCCGAATGCCAAGATGGTGAGACTGGTCACCGAGCCGGTGTCCGAGGCGATCGCTGAGCTCGATCAGAACGTCATCGCGCAGAGCGACGTCGACCTGGACGGACGGCGGACCGAGGTGCGCTCCCGCGAGACCAACCTGGGCAACCTCGTGGTCGACAGCCAGCTGTCGACGGCGCGCGAGCGCGCCGACGAGTTCGGGTTGCCAGCCGCCGACTTCGCCATTCAGAACGGTGGCGGCATCCGCAACGACTCGGTGATCCCGGCCGGTGACATCACCGAGCTGGACACCTTCGACATCGCACCCTTCGCCAACTTCGTGGCCGTGACACCGGACGTGCCTCGCGACCAGGCCAAGGAGCTGCTCGAGCACGGCGTCGCCGCCATCGGCGAGGGCCAGACCGCCCAGCTGGGCGGCATCTCGATCGTCTACGACCCGTCGCGGACCGCGCAGGTCGTCGACCTCGAGGGCAACGTCACCACGCCGGGCGATCGTATCCGCCGAGCAGAGCTCGACGACGGCACCGTGCTGGTGGACGACGGCGAGGTGGTGGACGGCCCGTCGGTCAACGTGGCCGGCAGCGACTTCTTGGCTCGCGGCGGTGACGGCTACCCGTTCCGGGGCGCCGCCTTCACCACGGTCGGCGTTTCCTACCAGCAGTCGCTCGCCGACTTCATCATCGACGACCTCGGCGGCCGCATCACCGCAGCCGACTATCCCGAGGGCGGCGAGGGCCGCATCACCCCCACCGACTAACCACCCAAACCGGGGTGGTGGGCATCCGGTACCGGACCGGTACCGGATCCCCTCCACCCCGGTTTCCCACAAGCGACGGGATATCGATCGGAGAGCGGCGACCTCTGGGCGTAGACCCCTGGCATGAGCCGAGAGGGCAAGGCCGAGCTGCGCCGTCTCGCTGAGGCGCAGCACGCGAACTTCACAACCGCCCAGGCCGCGGCGCTCGGCGTCAGCAGCCGGTCACTGACGTGCATGCGAAGCAGTGGCGAGATCGAAGAGGTTCACCTCGGTGTTGCCCGGATACGTGGGTCGCCAGTCACCTGGCATGGGCGTGTGATGGCGGCGGTGCTGGCCGCTGGGCCGGATGCGGTCGCCGGTTACGACACGGCGCTGCGACTGCTCGGGTTGGGCCGCCATGCCAGAACGGACGCCATCGAAGTCGTCACGCCGAGGCCTTGGCTTCCCGATCGGCCGGGAATCGTGGCTCACCGCACCCGACGGTTGGAGCGCTGCGACAGAGGCGTGTGCGAGTCCATCCCCGTGACCAACGGCGCGCGCACCGTCATCGACGTCGCGGGCCGGCGTGACCGAACGGGCATCACCGCGCTGGCGGACGACGCGGTTTGCGCACGTGTGACCACCCGCCGGTGGCTGCACCTGCGAGGGCGGACGCTGCGCAACGGCCGCCGAGGGGTTGGCCTGGTCGTCAGCTTGACGCACCCGGCCGCTGCCGCAGAATTCTGGTCATGGCTCGAACGGGAAGCCGACCGCCAGTTCGCACGCCACGGCGTCCCCGCACCACGCTGGAACACCCGGCTGTACGACGATAGGGGCTTCGTGGGGGTGGTCGATGCGCTGTGGGAGCCGGCGGGCGCCGTTGCCGAGATCGAAGGGTTGCGCTTCCATACCACTCCTGCGCAGCGCCGTGACGATGCCCGGCGGTACAACCGCATCAGCCGTCGTCACCGACTCCTTCGCTACACCTGGTTGGACATCGTGCAACGGTCGGCCGAGGTGGCGGCCGAGCTTCGCGAGGCCCTCTCCGACGGTGGTGGGGG
>JALZLF010000044.1 GCA_030858865.1 Actinomycetota bacterium
CCTTGTCGATCTCATCGAACGGCATAAACGCCACATCAGGATTACGCTTATGCAACACATTCGTGATCGCCGCCGTCAACGTCGTCTTCCCATGATCAATATGACCAATCGTACCAACATTCAAATGTGGCTTCGTCCGCTCAAACTTACTCTT
This sequence comes from Actinomycetota bacterium, assembly GCA_030858865.1. Taxonomy (GTDB): domain Bacteria; phylum Actinomycetota; class Nitriliruptoria; order Euzebyales; family Egibacteraceae; genus JACCTL01. Next base: position 155 of record JALZLF010000044.1, read on the forward strand.
CGCCATCTCGCTTCTCTCCTTACCTACCTGGTGAACGTGATCGGTGGGGTCATACCGTGAGGGTTGATCGGTGGTTGGTCTGTGGGCTGTCGGCGCCTGGCCGGAGTGGGCTAAAAGGCCGTTCCGCCCCGGAGGACAGGTGCCGACAGCCCCGGAGCCGCCAGAGCGTCACTCGCCACGCACCTTGGCGATGATCTCGGTCGCCAGGGAGGTTGGCACCTCTTCGTAACCGCTGAACTGCATCGTGTAGGTCGCTCGGCCCTGTGTCTTGGATCGCAGGTCCGTGGCGTAACCGAACATCTCGGCGAGCGGCACCTTGGCGTTGATCACCTGGCTGTTGCCGCGCGCCGTCATGTGCCCGATGCGCCCGCGCCGGCCCGACAGGTCGCCGATGACATCACCCATGTAGTCGTCGGGGGTCACGACCTCGACGTCCATGATGGGCTCCAGCAGGGTGGCGCCAGCCTTGCGGGCGGCTTCCTTCAGGGCCATGGAACCGGCGATCTTGAAGGCCATCTCCGACGAGTCGACATCGTGGTAGGCGCCGTCGGTGAGGGTGGCGCGGATGTCGACCAGCGGGTAGCCGGCCAGCACACCGCCTTCCATGGCTTCTTTGATGCCATGACCGACCGAAGGGATGAACTCGCGTGGAATCGACCCGCCCTTGACGGCACTGACGAACTCGTAGCCGCCGATCTCGCCACTCTCTTCGTCGACCCGGGGGGTCTCGGCCAGCGTGCCGGTCGGCTCCAGGGTGATGACGATCTCGGCGAACTGCCCCGACCCACCCGTCTGGCGCTTGAAGCGCAGCAGATAGTCAGTGATCGGCCTGCGGATGGTCTCGCGGTAGGCGACCTGCGGCTTGCCGACGTTGGCGTCGACCTTGAACTCACGTAGCAGGCGGTCGACGATGACCTCGAGGTGCAGCTCGCCCATACCGCCGATGATCGTCTGACCCGTGTCCTCGTCGGTGTGGACCCGGAACGTCGGGTCCTCCTCGGACAGCTTCTGCAGGGCGGTGCCAAGCTTCTGCTGGTCGGCCTTGGTCTTGGGCTCGATGGCGATGTGGATGACCGGCTCAGGGAAGATCATGGTCTCCAGCAGCACCGGGGCGCTCGGGTCGCACAGCGTGTCGCCCGTCGTCGTGTACTTGAGGCCGACGGCCGCCACGATGTCACCGGTGAAGGCGGCGTCGCGGTCCTCGCGGTGGTTGGCGTGCATCTGCAGGATGCGCCCGATGCGTTCCTTGCGGTCCTTGGTCGAGTTGACGATCGCCTCGCCCTGGTCGACCTGGCCCGAATACACACGGAAGTAGGTGAGCTTGCCGACGTACGGGTCGGACATGATCTTGAAGGCCAGCGCGCTGAACGGCTCGGACTCGTCGGCCTTGCGTTCCATCGGCTCGCCGCTACGCACGTCAACGCCCTTGATCGCCGCCACGTCCATCGGGCTCGGCAGGTAGCTGACGACCGCGTCGAGCAGCAGTTGAACGCCCTTGTTCTTGAAGGCGCTCCCGCACAACACCGGCGTGATGAGGTTGTCGATGGTGGCGTTGCGGATGCCGTGGAGAATCTCGTCGCGACTCAGCTCCTCACCCTCGATGAACTTCTCCAGCAGGGTCTCGTCGGTCTCGGCGATCGCCTCCACCAGCGCCGCTCGGTACTCAGCGGCCCGGTCCGCCAGCTCAGCCGGTACCTCGATGTCGGTCCACTTGCTGCCGAAGTCGTCGCCGGAGTCCTCCCAGACGCGGGCCTTCATGTCGACCAGGTCGACCACGCCCACGAAGTCGCTCTCGGAACCGACGGGCAGCTGCAGCGCGACGGGAGTGGCCCCGAGACGCTCGCGGATGGAGTCGAAGGAGGCGCGGAAGTCCGCGCCCGTGCGGTCCATCTTGTTGATGAAGCAGATGCGCGGGACGAGGTACTTGTCGGCCTGGCGCCAGACCGTCTCCGACTGCGGCTCAACCCCGGACACGGCGTCGAAGACGGCCACAGCGCCGTCGAGGATGCGCAGGCTGCGCTCAACCTCGACGGTGAAGTCGACGTGTCCCGGCGTGTCGATGATGTTGATGATGTGGCCGTCCCACTCGCAGGTGGTGGCGGCCGACGTGATCGTGATGCCGCGTTCCTGCTCCTGAACCATCCAGTCCATGGTGGCGGCGCCTTCGTGCACCTCACCCATCTTGTAGTTGCGACCGGTGTAGTACAGGATGCGCTCGGTCGTCGTCGTCTTGCCCGCGTCGATGTGGGCCATGATCCCGATGTTGCGGGTCAGGCCGAGCGCGTGAGTTCGCTTCGCCATGAATCTGTCCTCGTGGATCTGTCCTGGAAAGGGCTTCGGGCTACCAGCGGTAGTGCGCGAAGGCCTTGTTCGCGTCCGCCATCTTGTGGGTGTCCTCGCGGCGCTTGACCGCTGCCCCCATGTTGTTGCTGGCGTCCAGCAGCTCGTTGGCCAGCCGCTCGGACATGGTGTGCTCACGGCGGGCACGCGAGTACATGGTGATCCAACGCAGCGCCAGCGTCGTGCCGCGGCCTTGGCGCACCTCGATCGGGACCTGGTAGGTCGCGCCACCGACACGGCGTGACTTGACCTCCAGCGCCGGCTTGACGTTGTCCAGCGCCTTCTTGTACGTCGAGACCGGGTCGGCGCCGTTGCGCTGCTGCATCAGGTTGAAGGCGTCGTAGACGATGTGCTCGGCCAGCGATCGCTTGCCGTCCAGCATCACCTGGCTGACCAGTTGGGTGACCAGCGTCGAGTGGAACTGCGGATCGCCGACCAGCTTGCGCTTGGGCGCAGGACCTTTGCGAGGCATCTCTAGACCACCGTCCTACCGCTTCGCTGCATGGGAACTAGCCCTCCCTCTTGGCGCCGTACTTGCTGCGCGCCTGCTTGCGGTCACGCACACCACTGGCGTCCAGCGCCGCACGGATGACCTTGTAGCGAACCCCCGGCAGGTCCTTCACCCGTCCGCCGCGCACAAGCACGATGGAGTGCTCCTGCAGGTTGTGACCCTCGCCCGGGATGTACGCGGTGACCTCGATACCCGAGGACAGCCGGACACGACAGACCTTGCGCAGCGCCGAGTTCGGCTTCTTCGGCGTCGTGGTATAGACGCGCGTGCAGACACCCCGCCGCTGCGGAGATCCCCTCAGGGCCGGAGTCTTGGCCTTGTCGGTCTTCGCCTGGCGGGCTTGGCGGACCAGTTGCTGAATGGTGGGCATGCAGGTTCCTCGGATGGCCCGGCCCCGATCCACGGGGTCGGGCGTTTCACGAACGGGATCACGGCAGCGCTCAGGCGGATCCATCGGATCCAGGGCGGCGGACCGTGTTCGGCGACACCTGCCGGCGGGAAGCGCTCCGGTGGTGCACCCGCGGGTGGGCCCGGCGGGTTGTGCCATGTGGTGACGTACAGAAACGACGCTCAGGGACGACGCCGAGCGCCATCGCGAACTCCCAGCCTATGCAGGCCCCCTGACGGTGTCAACCTGACGCGGCCGCCTGGAGACACGCTGCGTGGCGCCCGCTAGCCTGCTCGCCGATGCAGCGGCCAGGCGTTGACGGGACTGGCGCACGGCATCGGGGGTCGGCGATGAGTGAAGCGACGCGGGACGCCACGACATCCAGCACCGTGCGGCCGGCGGACGGCGACGGCAGGTGGCCGTTGGACTGGCAGCGTCTGCTGCGGTTGGCCGCGATCGTAGAAGGCGTCGCCGTGCTGGTCGTGGCGGCGTTCCTGGGGGATCTGGAGGCGGCGGTCATCGGGCTCGGCTTCGGTGTCGGGCTCGCGCTGCTGTCATGGCGGCAAGGAGTGCTCGGCATGCTGGGCATCGGCCTGCTGTCGGCCAACGTCCTGGCCTGGATGGCGCTGGGCACCTACAGCAACCTGGTCGACGGCTCCGGTTGGCACGGGCTGCTGATCCCAGGCGTGCTGACCAGCCTGTCGCTGCTCGGGGTGAGCGCTGCGGTCGGGGCCGGCCTGGCCCGACGGCGCCGGGGATCTGCGGGCCGAGGGCCGGCTGTTGTGGTCGTGGCCGCCGCGGTCTTGCTGGCGCTGGTGCTGGCGGCCGGTGCGGCCGGATCTGGCGAAGCTTCCTCGTCACTGGACGGCGACCTGGAGCTGGTCACGTCGAACCTGAGCTTCAGCGACGAGCAGCTCAGCGCCGACGCCGGCGAGGTCGCCGTGGTCGTGCGCAACGCTGACCTGTTCTGGCACACCTTCACCATCGACGAGCTCGACGTCGACGTGCGAGTCCCTGTCACGGCCGACCGCCACGCCACCTTCGACGCGCCGCCGGGCACCTACGACTTCTACTGCCGCGTCCCCGGTCACGAGACGGTCATGCGCGGCACCCTGACGGTGCACTGAGAACGGTCAGTACACACCAGACGGTGACCCGACCGGGGACACCGGGGCTAGTAGCCGCCCTCGCCCATGGTCCAGCCCTCGTCGGACTCGTAGTCGTAGGTGCCGTCGCTGAACTGGGCCAGCAGCTCCTCGGGCAGCACCTGCTCGGGCATCTCGGTGGGCAGCGGGCGGACGCCTTGGTACTGGCGCATCCCCGTTCCGGCCGGGATGAGCTTGCCGATGATGACGTTCTCCTTCAGGCCGAGCAGCGAGTCGCTGCGGCCCTCGATCGCCGCCTCGGTCAGCACCTTGGTCGTCTCCTGGAACGAGGCCGCGCTCAGCCACGAGTCGGTCGCCAGGGACGCCTTGGTGATGCCCATCAGGATCTGGCGGCCGTTCGCCGGCTCGCCGCCGTCGTCAACCACCCGACGGTTCTCGTCGGTGAAGCGCAACCGGTCGACCAGCTCGCCTGGCAGGAACGTGGTGTCGCCCGGCTCGTTGATGGTCACCCGCCGCAGCATCTGGCGGACGATCAGCTCGATGTGCTTGTCGTGGATCGACACACCCTGCGAGCGGTAGACCTCCTGCACCTCGCGGACCAGCAGCCGCTGGGTCTCACGGGCACCGAGCACCTCCAGCATCTCGTGCGGGTCGATCGAGCCGTCGCTGAGCTGCTCGCCGACGCGGACGGCCTGCCCGTCCTCGACGCGCAGGCGCGCGCGCCGGGAGACGGTCACCGAGAACGAGTTGTCCTCGCCGCCGCCGTCGACGGTGATGGCGATGCCCTTCTCGGTCTCCTCCAGCGACACGGTGCCCGACAGGTGGGCGATCTCGGCCCTGCCCTTGGGGGTGCGGGCCTCGAACAGCTCCACCACACGCGGCAGGCCGTGCGTGATGTCCTCGCCGGCCACACCACCGGTGTGGAACGTCCGCATCGTCAGCTGGGTGCCGGGCTCTCCGATGGACTGGGCGGCGATGATGCCGACGGACTCGCCGATGTGGACCATGTGGCCCTCGGCCAGCGCGCGGCCGTAGCAGTTGGCGCACACGCCGACGGCTGCCTCGCAGTTGAGGACCGTGCGGACCTTGATCTGCCGCTGCGCGTCGGTCGGCTGGGGGTCCAGCGGCTCGCCCGACTCCGGGTCCTCGCCGCGAACGAGCACCGCGCGCAGCAGGCGCACCTCCGCGTCGGTGATCTCCGTGCCGGCCTTGAGCAGCTGGCGACGCGAGCCGGGCACGTAGATCGTGTCCGACAACACCCGGCCGTACAGCGACTGGGAGTCGCGCTGCCCGACGCTGATCGGCAGGCCGCGCTCCGAGCCGCAGTCTTGCTCGCGGATGATGAGGTCCTGGGCGATGTCAACGAGACGGCGGGTCAGATAGCCCGAGTCGGCGGTCCGCAGTGCGGTGTCGGCCAGGCCTTTGCGAGCACCGTGGGTGGCGATGAAGTACTCGAGGACCGACAAGCCCTCGCGGTAGTTGGCCTTGATCGGCCGCTCGATGATCTCACCGCGCGGGTTGGCCACCAGCCCGCGCATGCCGGCGAGCTGGCGGATCTGGGTCATGTTCCCTCGCGCACCGGAGTTGGCCATCATGTACAGCGGGTTGAGCTGGTCGAAGTTCTCCTCCATCGCGTGCGCGACACGCGTGGTGGCCTCCGTCCAGATCTCCACCAGCTCCTGCTTGCGTTCGTCATTGGTGATGACGCCCTTGCGGAACTGCCGCTCGACCTTCTTGGCGCGCTCGTCGTGCTCGGCCAGAATCTTGCCCTTGCTGGCCGGCGCCTCGACGTCGGCGATGGAGATGGTGACCCCGGCCTTGGTGGCGTAGCGGAAGCCGATGTCCTTCATGTCATCCAGGACCCGTGCCGTCAACGCCCGCGAGAAGTTGTCGGCGCAGCGGTTGACCAGGTCGGCCAGACCCTTCTGTCCGACCAGTTGGTTGACGAACGGCAGCTCGGCCGGCAGGACCTCGTTGAACAACACCCGGCCGGGCGTGGTGAGCACGCGAACGCCCTTGGACGAGCGGACCACCCCGTCGGTGGTCTCGGCGTCCGCCGGCAGCTCCCCGAAGACGTCGTCGAGGCCGACGGCGCGGTCGCGCAGCCGCACCAGCACCCACTGCTGCAGGTGAACCGCGCGGGCATCCAGCGCCATGATCAGCTCGGCGGCGCCGGAATAGGACGCCAGCGGCGTCTTGCCCTCGACGGCCGACTCGCGCAGGCCCTCCGGTGGCTTGCGGCCCTCGTCGTCGGCACCCACGGCGAAGGTCAGGTAGTAGGTGCCCAGCACCATGTCCTGCGACGGCGTCGCGATCGGCCGACCGTGCGCCGGGGACAGGATGTTGTTGCTCGACAGCATGAGGATGCGCGCCTCGGCCTGTGCCTCGGCGGACAGCGGCAGGTGCACGGCCATCTGGTCGCCGTCGAAGTCGGCGTTGAACGCGGCGCAGACCAGCGGGTGGATCTGGATGGCCTTGCCCTCGACCAGCCGAGGCATGAACGCCTGGATGCCGAGGCGGTGCAGCGTCGGCGCACGGTTGAGCAGCACCGGGTGGTCGCCGATCACCTCTTCCAGCACGTCCCACACCTGCGGACGCGCACGCTCGACCATCCGCTTCGCGCTCTTGATGTTCTGCGCGAAGTTCAGGTCGACCAGCCGCTTCATGACGAACGGCTTGAACAGCTCCAGCGCCATCTGCTTGGGCAGGCCGCACTTATATATAAAAAGGTAGGGACCGACGACGATCACCGAACGACCGGAGTAGTCCACCCGCTTGCCCAGCAGGTTCTGGCGGAACCTGCCCTGCTTGCCCTTGAGCATGTCCGACAGGGACTTGAGCGGGCGGTTGCCCGGTCCGGTCACCGGCCGGCCGCGGCGGCCGTTGTCGAACAGCGCGTCGACGGCCTCCTGCAGCATGCGCTTCTCGTTGTTGACGATGATCTCGGGCGCCCCGAGGTCCAACAGCCGCTTGAGGCGGTTGTTGCGGTTGATGACGCGCCGGTACAGATCGTTCAGGTCGGAGGTTGCGAAACGCCCACCGTCCAGCTGCACCATCGGGCGCAGGTCGGGCGGGATGACCGGGACGGCCTTGAGGACCATCGCGGTCGGGTCGTTGCCGGTGGAACGGAAGGCCTCGACAACCTTGAGGCGCTTGACCGCGCGGGTTGCCTTCTGGCTGCGGGCCTTGCGGGTCCCGGCCTTGATCTTCTCGGCTTCGTCGGACAGCACCGTGCGCAGGGTGTCGGCCTCGGCATCGAAGTCGACCTGGTTCAGCAGGTCGCGGATCGCCTCGGCGCCCATGCCGCCGGTGAAGTACTCACCGAAGCGGTCGCGCAGCTCGCGGTAGAGCAGCTCGTCGGTGACCAGCTCGCGCGGCTGCAGCGAGCGGAACGTGTCCACGACCTCGTCGAGGCGGCCGGCGCGGGCCTGGGCGGCCGTGGTCACCTGCTTGACCTGCTTTTCGATCTCGCGGCGCTTCTTGCGCACCACGTCGGTCTTGGCCTTCTGCGCCTCGAGCTCGGCCAGCTCGGTTTCCAGCTCCGACAGCAGCTGCTCGCGGTCGACGTCGAGGTCACGCTCGATCCGCTTCTTCTCGGCGAAGATCTCCTCCTCGAGCTTGGGAAGATCGTTGTGCCGGGCGTCGTCGTCGACGGACGTGACGATGTAGGCCGCGAAGTAGATGACCTTCTCGAGGTCTTTCGGCGCGAGGTCGAGCAGGTAGCCCAGACGCGAGGGGACACCCTTGAAGTACCAGATATGGGTCACCGGTGCGGCCAGCTCGATGTGGCCCATCCGGTCACGGCGCACCTTGGAGCGAGTGACCTCGACACCGCAGCGCTCGCAGATGATGCCCTTGAAGCGCACGCGCTTGTACTTGCCGCAGTAGCACTCCCAGTCCCGCGAGGGACCGAAGATCTTCTCGCAGAACAGCCCGTCCTTCTCCGGCCGCAGCGTCCGATAGTTGATGGTCTCCGGCTTCTTCACCTCACCGTTGGACCACATTCGTATTTGGTCCTGCGTCGCGAGACCGATGCGGAGTTCGTCGAAGTTGTTCACATCAAGCACGCTTTGCTCCTCTACCGCTGCCGGTACCGCATCGCTGTTGTCACTGGGATACTTGTCGTTCGGGGCCGCTAACTGCCAAGGCCGAACTCGTCGCTGTACCGCTCGGGGCGACTCAGGTCGATCCCCAGCTCCTCGGCGGCGCGGAAGGCATCTTCGTCAGCCTCTCGGATCTCGATCTCCTGGCCCTCAGCGGACAGGACCTCGACGTTCAGGCACAACGACTGCATCTCTTTGACCAGCACCTTGAACGACTCGGGGATGCCGGGCTCGGGGATGTTCTCGCCCTTGACGATCGCCTCGTAGACCTTGACGCGGCCTAGCACGTCGTCGGACTTGACGGTCAGCAGCTCCTGCAGCGCATAGGAGGCGCCGTAGGCCTCCATCGCCCACACCTCCATCTCGCCGAAGCGCTGGCCCCCGAACTGCGCCTTCCCGCCCAGCGGCT
>JALZLF010000053.1 GCA_030858865.1 Actinomycetota bacterium
ACGGTGACCTCGCCGCGGACGCCGTCGGCCGCTGCCCGCCGCGCCAGCTCGGGCAGGTCAGCCCACCAGACCTCCTCGTGCAGCTTCGTCATCTCCCGCGCGAGCGAGGCCCGCCGGTCCCCCAGCAGCTCGGCCATCGCCACCAGATCGTCGGCGGCCCGATGCGGTGCCACGTAGAAGATCAACGTCCGAGGATCGTCGGCGAGCTCGCGCAGGCGGCGCGCGCGGGCGCTGGCCTTGCGGGGCAGGAACCCCTCGAAGGCGAAGCGATCCGTCGGCAGGCCCGACAGCACCAGCGCCTGCAGCGCCGCGGCGGCCCCCGGGACGGCTTCGACGGCCAGCCCCCGCTGCCGCGCCTCGCGGACCAGGCGAAACCCTGGGTCGGCCAGCGCGGGCGTTCCCGCGTCGGTGATCAGCACGATCGTCTCGCCGCCGGCGACGCGGTCGAGCAGCGGCCCGGTACGCGACGCCTCGTTGTGCTCGTGGTAGCTGGTCATGGGGACCGACGAGCCGGCGTGGTCGAGCAGCACGCGGCTGTGGCGGGTGTCCTCGGCGGCGACCAGGTCGGCCTCACGCAGCATGCGCGCGGCGCGTGGCGACAGGTCCTCGAGGTTGCCGATCGGCGTGGCCACGAGCACGAGGCGGCCTCCGGCTACATGAGCGCTGGATTGTGCGCTACCGCCTCCGGCTACATGAGCGCTGGTGTCCGCCATGGCCCCTAGACTTGCCGCTGATGGCCGTCGACACCAGCGCGCCACCGGCAGGCTCGGCGGCGGCGTCCGACGGGGGAACCCCGGACTTGCGCGGTCGCCTCCGCGCGCGCGTCGTGCTGCCGATGATGCTGCTGCTCGTCGCAGCGGTGCTGCGGCTGTGGAATTTGGGCTATCCGGAGCGGACCTACTTCGACGAGATCTACTACGCCAAGCAGGCCCAGCAGCTGCTGGAGCACGGCGTGGAGACCGACTTCGTGGTCCACCCTCCCGTGGGCAAGTGGCTGCTGGCCGGCGGGATGGCCCTGTTTGGCAACAACAGCTTCGGCTGGCGCTTCGCCGCGGCGGTGGCTGGCTGTATGACGGTGCTGGCCACCTACTTGATCGGCCTGCGGCTGTTCCGGCGTCGCGGCGTCGCGGCGCTGGCGGCGTTCCTGCTGTGCCTGGACGGGCTGGCGTTCACGATCAGCCGCATCGCCATGCTCGACGCCTTCCTCGGTCTGTTCGTAACCGCCGGCGTGTGGCTGCTGCTGATCGACCGCGATACGCGGTGGGCGGGAATCGACCGTTTCGCCGCGGCGGATCCGGACCGCCCGCTGCCGCCCCGGCCGCACCACTGGCGCTGGCTGGCCGGGGTCGCCTTCGGGCTGGCGCTGGCCACCAAGTGGTCGGCGCTCCTGGCGATCGGCGCGGCTGGGCTGTTCGTGATCGCCAGCGAGCTGCTGTGGCGTCGCCAACTGACCGGCACACCTTGGCGTGGGTCGAGCCGCGTGCTGACCAGCGTCGGGCTGACCCTGGTCGTCGTACCTGTGGTGATCTACCTGGGCAGCTACGCCAGCTGGTTCGCCAACTTCGCCGACACTCGTCCCGGCCGCGAGCTGTGCCCTGAAGGTGTCTGCGCCGTGGCAGCGCCGCAGATGCTGGCCCAGTGGTGGGGCGAGCAGAACGAGATCCGCGTCTTCCACCAGGACCTGGAGGCGGTGCACGCCTACCGGAGTGCCCCCTGGACCTGGCTGTACCTGGAGCGACCCGTCTCCTACTACTACGAGTCCTGCGACGACAAGAAGCTCGCCAAGGACGAGTGCGTCACCACGCAGGGAAACGTCGAGGAGATCCTCGGCCTCGGCAATCCGGCCGTGTGGTGGCTCGCCCTGGCGTCCCTGCCGGTGCTGGGTTGGTTGGCGGCCCGACGGCGGGACTGGCGCGCGGCCACAGTGCTGCTGTTCTTGCTGTTGCAGTACCTCCCGTGGTTCGTCGTGCCGCGCCCGAACTTCTTGTTCTACATGGTCCCCGCGGTGCCGTTTCTGTGCCTCGGGTTGGCGTATGCCCTGTGGCGGCTCGGGCGACGGCAGCTGCTGCGCTGGATGCCGGCCGTCGCCGTCACCCTGGTGGTCGCCGCGTTCCTGTTCTGGTATCCCATCTGGGTGGGCATCGAGCTCGCGCAGCCAACCTGGCAGCTGCGCATGTGGTTTCCCAGCTGGATCTGAGGCGTCAGGCGTCGCCTGGAGGCTCCACGGCGTCGAGCGCGGCGTGCAGTTGGCCGTAAAGGCGCACCAGGTCGGGCAGCTGGTAGGAGGCGTTGAGCCCGCTGGGGTTAGGCAGCAGCCACACACGGGCGCCGGCCAGCCTCTCGTTACGCTCGCCGGGCACCGCCTTGGGCCGGTCGAACGCGACCCGGTAGGCCGTCATGGCCAGGAACGCCACCACCGCCGGCCGGTACCGCTCGATCAGATGCGTCAATGCCGGGACACCCGCGCGCAGCTCGGCGGGACTGATCTCGGCGGCCGTGGCGGTGGCGCGGCTGACCAGGTTGGTGATCCCCAAGCCGAGCGCGAGCAGCTCGTCGCCGTCAGCGGGCAGGAACCTTCGAGGCGTGAACCCGGCGGCATGCAGCGTCGGCCACAGCCGGTTCGCCGGGTTGCCGAAGTGATGGCCGCTGGCTGCCGACCACAGACCGGGATTGATTCCGACGAACAGGCAGCGCAGCCCGGGACGGATGAGGTCGGGCAGCGTGGCGTCCTGGGCGGCGGCCAACTCGGTGCTGGACGGTCGTGGGGAGGCGGGCATCGCCACGAAGCTATGCCCATCCTGGCAGGCTGCGACCATGATGACCCAACCGTCCTTCCAGATCGCCGAGGCCCAGGCACTGTTCGAGCCCGACGGCGTGTACCTCAACACCGCGACGATGGGGCTGCCACCACGACCCGCCTGGGATGCGCTGCAGGCGAGCCTGGACGGCTGGCGACGCGGCGTCGGCGACATGTACCTGTGGGACGAAGCGGTGACCCAGGCGCGCGAGAGCTTCGCCGACCTGGTCGGTGTCGCGGCGGCGAACGTCGCTGTCGCCAACCAGGTGTCGGTCTTCGCCGGGCTGGTCGCCGCCGCGCTTCCCGACGATGCCACGGTGTTGGTCGCCGAGGGTGACTTCACCTCGCTGCTGTTTCCCTTCCTCGCCCAGCGCGACCGTGGCGTCCAGGTGCGGGTCGTGGAGCTGTCGCGGATCGTCGAGTGCGTCGGCTCCGACGTCGACCTGGTGGCAGCCAGCGCGGTGCAGTCGGCCGACGGGACGGTGCTGGACCTTGACGCGCTGGCCGCCGCGGCCACCGCCAGTGGCACCCAGACGTTCGTCGACGCGACGCAGGCCTGCGGCTGGCTGCCGCTGGACGCGTCGCGCTTCGACTACGTCGCCGTCTCCGGTTACAAGTGGCTGCTGGCTCCGCGAGGCACCGCATGGCTGGCGGTGCGCGCGGAGCGGATGGACGAGCTACGTCCCCACCACGCCGGCTGGTACGCCGGCGAGGACGTGCATGCTTCCTACTACGGCACACCGTTGCGGCTGGCGTCCTCGGCGCGCCGCTTTGACGTGTCACCGGCCTGGTTCAGCTGGGTCGGCGCCGCCCCTGCCCTACGCCTGCTCACCCAGCTCGGCGTCCCGGCGATCCAGGCGCACAACGTGGCGCTGGCCAACCGCTTCCGGAAAGGGGTTGGCCTGCCCCCCGCCAACTCGGCCATCGTGTCGACGACCACGCAAGCGGGAGCCGCCGAGCGCCTCGCCGCCGCAGGGGTGGTCGCCGGCATACGGGCGGGGCGGCTGCGCTGCTCGTTTCACCTGTACAACACCGAGGCGGACGTGGACCGCGCGTTGGAGGCGCTGAGCCTTCCATCCCGCAGATAGCGTCGGCGATTCCCGAGTCAGGCCTGCTCGTAGCGCACGCGGACATCGCTCGCGCCGCGAACAGCGGCCACCCCTTCGGCCTCGGCGGCGATCGCCGTCCGGACGGCGGTCGAGACGCCGTCGAACGGCTGCACCGTCACCTCGACCCGGGCCTTGCCGGCGGCGCGTACCCGCCACACACCGGCGATCTCATGGCCAACCAGGACGGCGCCGGGGTTGCCGAGGATGCGCCAGACCATCTTCTGCCGAGCTTTCTCGGGAACCAGCAGGTCCCGATCGCGGGCCTGCAGGTACGGGTCGGAGGGCGGCAGCAGGCGGACGAGGTCGGCGGCTTGCGACGCATGCCGCAAGGGTTCGACCTGCTCCTCACCGATCCAGGTCTTGCGGCCGTCCACCTGCACCGCAACCAGGTCGTCCGGCACCGCCGGGCGCACGGCCGCCGCGCTGCTGCCCAGGTACTTCGCCGCGTCGGTCAGGGTGGCCGGCCCGTGCAGGCGGAGGTAGGCGCGGATCAGGTCGCCGGGGCCCGTGGATTCAGGGGGCAGCGGCGGTGGGTCGCCCAGCGGGGCGAGCGTGGTCGGTGCGTGATCCGGCAACAACCGGACGCCCGCGAACGGGCCGACGAGCTGGAACAGGCCTGCGTACACGTGCGTGGCCTGGCAGCTGCGGCAGTCATACGCGTACGCGGCAGGCAGCCGCGCGGTCACGGCCGTGCTCACGTCGCCCTTGGTCACAGGCCCGGTCACTACGGCGCGCATGGCTTGAGCCGCGGCGGTGAATGCCTCCAGCCCCCGCACCCCCGCGTCCTTGAGTGGCCCTCGCTCGGCGGCCAGGCGGGCGATGGCGTCGGCGTCGCTGATGGGCCACAGCGCGCCGGCGAGGGCAGGCAGGTCGCGGGTGCGGTGCAGATGGGGGGCACCGCGAAACGACCACAGCAGCGTGAACGCCGGGTCGGTCACCGCATCGGCGTGGCCGGCCTTGAGCCGAGCGGCCAGCGCCAGGCGCGCCGAACCCACGTTGGTGTCCTGGACGCCGAGGTCGAAGACATTCAGGTCGTCGGGCCCGCGGGCATCCCGGCCGAGGCCTTGGACCGACGTCCGGTAGGCCAGCACCTGCCGGCGGTCGACGCTTGCAATCGTGGTGTTCCTC
>JALZLF010000056.1 GCA_030858865.1 Actinomycetota bacterium
CCTTGTCCATCGCCTCGGCGATGACCTTGCCGATCTCGTCGTCGTTGTTGGCCGAGATGGAGGCGACGTGGGCGATCTCCTCCTGGGTCTCGATGTCGCGGGCGACGCTGGCGATCTGCTCGACGACACGCTCGACGGCCTGGTCGATGCCGCGCTTGAGCAGCATCGGGTTGGCGCCGGCGGCGACGTTGCGCAGGCCTTCCTTGACCATCGCCTGAGCCAGGACCGTCGCGGTCGTGGTGCCGTCACCAGCGACGTCGTTGGTCTTGGTGGCGACCTCCTTGGCGAGCTGGGCGCCCATGTTCTCGTAGACGTCCTCGAGCTCGATTTCACGAGCGACGGTGACGCCGTCCTTGGTGATGGTGGGCGAGCCCCACTTCTTCTCGAGTACCACGTTGCGGCCCTTGGGCCCAAGCGTCACCTTGACGGCGTCGGCGAGCTTGTTGACGCCCGTCTCCAGCCGGCGTCGGGCGTCCTCGCTGAACTTGATTTGCTTTGCCATGTAGTCCTCCTACTTTGTGGTGGCCTACCGCGCTCGCGCGCTACTTGAGGCCTACTGCTCGACGATGGCGAGAATGTCGCGGGCGGACAGGATGAGGTACTCCTCGCCCGACAGCTTGATCTCGGTCCCGCCGTACTTGGAGTAGACGACCGTGTCGCCCTCGTTGACGTCGAGTTGAATGCGCTCGCCCTGGTCGGAGATGCGGCCCGGGCCCACGGCGATGACCGTGCCCTGCTGCGGCTTCTCCTTGGCCGTGTCCGGGATGACAAGGCCGCTGGCGGTGGTTTGTTCCGCCTCGCTGGCCTGCACCACGACTCGGTCCTCGAGGGGCTTGAGCGCGACCTTGGTAAGAGTCGCCATGCCGTCCTCCTTGGATGGATGATTGGGTTGAAACAGATGTGTGCTGCTGTGTGCTGCGGATGTCCTGCGCGAGCGGGGCGCTTGGCCTCAGCCCGCTTGGCACTCCTGCCATGCGAGTGCCGAGAGCCACATTAGCAATCCACCGTGGCGAGTGCAACTCATGGCGCCCGCCGAGCCTCGAACCTGAGCGTCTTGCAGGCAGATCGGCAATCTGGCAAAAACCGGAACAAAGGGATAGGCACGCAGCGTCACATCATGTTATCCTTCGTCACCAGGTCCGCGGTGCTGGGCGGCGGACCGTCGAGGAAGGCACGACGTGACCGACTATCAGCGCCGCTTGGGTGGACGACTTCGGGCCATCCGCCAGCAGCAGGGGCTGACCCTCCAGCAGGTCGAGGAGGTGTCGGCCGGCAAGTGGAAGGCCGTCGTCGTCGGCTCCTACGAACGCGGCGACCGCGCCGTATCGGTCGCCAAGCTCGCCGAGCTGTCGGAGTTCTACAACGTCCCCGTGTCCGAGCTGCTGCCCAAGGAGGACCTCGGTCACATCCCCGGAGCCGCCGGCCCGACACGCGTGATGCTGGACCTGCGGCGGCTGTCCCGTTCCGACTTGGATCCCGACCTGCGGCCTATCTCGCGCTTCGCCCACACCATCCAGCTGCAGCGGGGAGACTTCAACGGCAGCGTCCTGACGATCCGCGGCGAGGACCTGCGCGCCCTTTCCGTCATCTACGGCACCGACCCCGAGGACCTCGTCATCCGCCTGGAGGACGAGGGCGTCCTGGCCCAGATCTGACGTCGGCGAGGCTGGCGGGATACCGACCGGCTCGGTCTTGAGGAAGTCGGCTCGCCGCCGTGGCCTGGTGCTGGTGGTTGTGGGGCCCGACGGCAGTGGCAAGACCACGGTCGCCGACGTCTTGGCCAGCGCGCTGCCCAGCCCGGTGCAGCGGCTGCACCACCGACCGCAGATCCTGCCGAGCAAGACCAACTACGAGGGCCGGGTGGTCACCGAGCCCCATGCCAAGCCGCCCTACGGCCGGCGTGCCTCGGTGCTGAAGGTGCTGTACCTGTACGTCGACTGGCTCCTGGGCTGGATCCTGCGCATCCGCCCGCTGCGAGCCAGGGGTGGCAGCGTGGTCATCGAGCGCGGTTGGTGGGACGTCATCGTCGACCAGCGCCGCTACCGCCTCGACACGCCGCCGGCGCTGCTGCATCGCCTGGGCCGGCTGCTGCCCCGTCCCGACGTGACGGTGGTGATGACCGGTACGCCGTCCGTGCTGTACGCCCGCAAGTCGGAGCTGCCCGAGACCGAGCTCGCGCGCCAGATCCAGGCCTGGTCGAAGCTGCCGGCGGGCTTCGTGCGCCCTGTCTTCATCGACAGCGACGTGTCGCTGGACAAGGTCTTGGCCACCTTGGAGCAGCAGTTGCGGTCGCGTGGCTGGCCGATCGGACCGTTGCGGGCCTAGGCAGCCCGGCGGCAGACGTACAGCTGGTGCACACCCAGGCGCTCCAGGACCGGGGCTCCTGCCAGCCGTCGCTCTAGCTTCAGGACCGGGTCGTAGCCGAACACCTGCGGTGCCTTGCCGCTGAGCAGGCCGTAGCCATGCCGGGCGACCACCTCCAACCCGGCGTCGGCCAGCACGCGCAGGACGTCGGTGTGCGACAGCACGTTACCGGCGCTCTCGTAGACCGGTTGACCCCTGCGCAGCACGCTGCCCGGCCAGCGCAGGGCCTTGTAGCTGGTCAGGTTGCCGTGGTTGTCGAAGACCAGGCGGCTGTTGCCGTCCTTCAAGCGGGCCGCCAACCCGCGCATCGCCTGCCGCCGCAGCGCCGGTTCGGCGTTGAGCAGGAAGCGGAAGCAGGTGATGAGGTCGTAACGGCCCTCGACCTCGGGGGTAGCGGTGATGTCGGCACACACCAGGTCGGCGCGGTGGACCTTCTGGCGGGCGATGTCCAGCATCGCCGCGGAGATCTCGATGCCCCGGGCGGAGCGCACCCGCTCTTCCAGATGGGCCAGGACGCGACCGGTGCCGCAGGCGAAATCCAGATAGTCCATCTGCTCCGAGGGCACCGCCGACGAGGCGAGGTAGCGGTCGAGCCATGCTCGTTCCAGCTCCCAGATCAGCGACGGGTAGGAGACGCCGTCCCACTGTCGGCGCTCGTACTCCGCCGCCCTCGCGGACTCCGCGAACTGTTCCCGGTAGCTCACTTGCAGATCCTCTCGCGCCGCTGCCCTTCTGGCCCCCAGCTTCCCCAGAGTAACGAACCGTTAGCGCAGGGCGAGCAGCCAGGCACCGCTGTCGCGGAACTGGGCCCGCCGGTATGCGGCGATCGCCGGCTGGTTGTCAGCGCGCACGTGCAACGTGACCCCCGGCAAGCCGCCTTGGAGCAGTTGCCGGGCCAGCGTGCCGACGGCGGCAGCGGCCATGCCCTGCCCGCGACTGTGCGCTGCCACGTAGACGCCGGCAATCTGCGCGCCGCGCCGCCTGCTGCGCAGCGACAGGTCGAGCTTGGTGACGACCTCCCCTGAGCGCTCGACCACGAACGTCAGCCCCTGCGCCACGCTGTTGGCCATTCGCGAACGGACGCCGGGCAGCGCCGATCGGCTGATCGGTGGACCCATGCGGTCCTCGACGTGCAGGCGGCAGGCGAGGTCGGTGAGGCGGTCGACGTCGCCGGCGGTGGCTCGCCGGAAGCCCGCCGGCTCCGCGATGTCCGGCGGGCGGCCCGAAACGGTCATGAGGCGCTGTTCTCTCGCCGAAGGGCGGCGACGGAACACGCCGCGCGGATACCCGTCGAGCAACGCTGAGCCCAACGGCGCGTCGCCGACGAGCACCCTCCAGCCGGTCTGCTCGGCGGCGGCGGCGAGTGCGGGACCGCCTCTCGGGTCGCCCGCGGGGACCAGCGTTCCCGTGGACGAGACGTAGAGCACCGCAATCGGGTCACGGGGTGGCCACACCAGGAAGCGTTGTCGCTCACCGCGATCGAGGGCGTCGAGCAGCACCTGGTTGGCCAGCACGCCGCCGATCCCCTCGCGGTGGCCGAAATCGGTCGCCAGCGCCTCGACGACACCGCCGACAGCCTCAGGCTCCAGCCGCACCGCCTGCGAGGTCGGCGTGGTGGTCATGGCGATGTTCCGAAGGCACCGCTGCCAGGTGCCGCCAGCTGGGCCAACGCCAGGTTGGGATCGGCCTCGACGTCGAGTCCGGTGCGCTGCCCGGCCACGAGACGGTTCCAACCGGCGGCGGCGATCATCGCGCCGTTGTCCGTGCACAGCCCCACCGAGGGGATCAGCAGACGGTGACCGGCGGCCGCGCAGGCCGCCGTCATGCGGTCGCGCAACCGCGAGTTGGCCGCGACGCCACCCACCACCGTGATGCGCTCGACGCCGGTGGCCTGCGCCGCGGCGAGCGTCTTGCGAACCTGCACGTCGACGACGGCCTCCTGAAAGGAGGCGGCGACGTCGGCCACGTCGATCTGGACGCCGGCGGCGGCGCGTCGCCGCAGCTCTCGGACGACCGCGCTCTTGAGCCCCGACAGCGAGAAGTCGAAGGTGCCGTCGTGCAGCATCGCGCGGGGAAAGGCGATGGCAGCCGGGTCCCCGTCGCGGGCCAGGCGGTCGATCTCCGGACCCCCTGGATAGGGCAGGCCCAGGAACCGGGCGACCTTGTCGAAGGCCTCGCCGGCGGCGTCGTCGATGGTCTGGCCCAGCGTGGAGAAGGCGCCGTCGGCGTCCAGCAGGACGATGCTGGTGTGCCCGCCACTGACGATGAGCGCGACCATCGGCGGGTTCAGCGCCCCGAGCTCCAGCTGGGTGGCGCAGACATGCCCCTCGAGGTGGTTGACGCCGATCAGCGGCAGGTCGCGCGCCAGCGCCAGCGCCTTGGCTCCCGCAACGCCGACCAGCAGCGCACCGATCAGCCCGGGGCCGATCGTGACCGCGACGGCGTCGACGTCGTCGTAGGTGCAGCCGCCCTCCACCAGCGCACGGTCGAGAACCGGCAGCAGCAGCTCGAGATGGGCGCGCGCGGCGATCTCGGGCACGACTCCGCCATAGGGCCGGTGCCGGTCGACCTGGGAGCCGATGACGTTGGAGCGGACGCGCACCCCGTCGGAGACCAGCGCCACCGCGGTCTCGTCGCAGGAGGTCTCGATGCCAAGGACCAGCACTACGGCTGCCGCCCGAGAGCATCGCCGTCGGCGTGGCCGTCGGATGCATCGAGTCCCACCCGCCCCGTCACCCATGGCACCTGCAGGTCGGGGGCACCGCTGTCGCCTCCGGGACGCTGCAGGCGGCCCCGCTCGAACTCCAGACGCCGGGCAAACTCGATGGAACCCAGATCGTGGGCCCACATGATCAACGCGTCCTCAGCCGTCTCGGCGTAGTAACCAGGGCGGATGCCCGCAGGCACGAACCCGAAGCCGGCGTACAGCCGCTGGGCGCCCCGGTTGGCCACGCGCACCTCCAGCGTCGCAGCCTTGGCTCCCATGGTCAGCGCCTGCTCGAGCAGCCCCACGAGCAGACACGAAGCGACTTTGCGGCGGTGATGGGCAGGGTGCACCGCAACGGTGGTGATGTGCGCTTCGCCCATGACCACCATCACGCCTGCGTACCCGAGCACCTCGGGGCGCCAGCGACGCCCCTGTTGGGCCACCAAGTAGCGGCGCGTGTCCAGCTGACCGATCTCGGCGGCGAACAACCCTGGCGACCACGGCCGCGGATAAACGCTGCCCTCGATGGCCAGCACCTGACGAAGATGGCGCCGACGCATCCGGGTGACCTCGACGACCGCTGCCCGGCGGGTCTGGCAGGAGCGTTCGCTGGCGACCATCTATGACGCCTCGTGGGCAGCCGGCACTACCGGGGGCTTGCCGCCGAGCAGGGCGCCGCGATTCTGCCAGCTGATCCGCGCGTCGGCCTTGCGGACGTAGGTTGGCCGCAGGTCTTCCGCTCGCTGGGTCTCCTCGCGCAGGAAGCGCGGCAGCGCCAGCTCCACCAGGGCATGCGCGCTGGGGTAGGCCAGCGCGTTGGACGCCACCTCCGCTCCGGTCGACTCGAGCAGGGATCGGTTGGCGCAGGCGCCGTCGCCGACCGTCAGCACGTCGTCGGCCAGCGCCTCGATCTCACCGGCCAGCTTGGCCGCAGGCCCCACTCGAAAGCCGGTGACGCGCTGCAAGCCGCCAGGAGACGGCCGGTAGAACGACCAGAACAGCTCGCCGCGGCGGGCGTCGAGCACGCTGCACACCAGCTTGCGCACGTGGTAGGCGCCAAAGGCGAGCAGGTCCAACGATGCCATCCCCACGACCGGCAGCCGGCGGGCGTGCGCCAGCGTCTGCGCGGTGGCGATCCCGACGCGCATGCCGGTGAACAGGCCGGGTCCCAAGCTCACGGCGACGCCGGAGATCGCCGCGACATCGACGCGACCCTGCTGCAGGCAGAACTCGACGGCCGGCGTGAGGAACTCGCTGTGCGCGTTGCCGCGGCCGAGCGCCGTGCTGGCCAGCAGACCCTGTTCCGTGCCGAGGCACACGCTGGTCTGGGGAGTGGAGGTCTCTATTCCCAGGATGAGCATGAGGCCGGCACCTCCCCGGTGCCGGCGGTCCGACGGGCGGCCTGTGAACCGGATCGCATCACGCGTCGTGCCGCCACTGCTGCAGGTCCGCCGACAGGCCGACGATCCGCCGGCGCCAGTCCGAGCCGTGCGCCCGCAGCACGATGTGCCGCTGCTCGCTGCCGTCGTCGGCAGGGTCGGAGAGCGCGGACTCGGACAGGTCGGGTAGTCGAAACTCGATCTCCAGGTGCTCGGGGGGCAGCAGTGGGCTCACCGCGTCACCCCACTCGATGAACGTGACGTGGGTGCCGTCGGAGGCCTGCTCGTAGCCAAGCTCGACGACCTCCTGCAGCGTGTCCAGCCGGTAGACGTCGAAGTGCAGCAGCGGAAGGCGGCCCTGGTACTCGCGCCGAAGTACGAAGGAGGGGCTGGTCACCCGCTGGGTGACGCCCAGCGCGGCAGCGGCGCCCTGGACGAAACAGGTCTTGCCGGCACCGAGCTCACCGGTGAGTGCCAGCACGTCGCCGGCACGCAGGCAGGCCGCCACCATGCCGGCCATCCGGCGGGTCTCCGCCGGTGTCGCGCACCTCAGGGTCAGCTCAGCGCCCATTGCTGCCGCAGCCGTGCCTGAGTGCCACGCGAACTTCCGATCAGATCCGCTGCAACAAGAAGATGACCAGCAGGATCAGGACCACGACCACCAGGATGCTGACCAGGCTACTGCGATTCATGTTCTCTACCTCCGAGGTTGCAGGGGTTGACGCTCATCATTTTCCCCGCCGGGGCCGTGTCCTACCGCTTCGCTGCATGAGGACGGTCCTGTGTCCTACCGCTTCGCTACCTGAGGACGGTGCCGTAGCCTGCGGTTGTTCCCCCGGCCACAGGAGCGCGGTGATGAGCAAGGTCCGCCTCGAGGATCGCGGTGACGGCATCCGCCTGCTGACGTTGACCGACCCCGACCGGCGCAACGCCATGGGCGCGCAGATGGGCGCGGAACTGATCGCCGCCTGTCGCCAGGTCGGTGAGGATGCGCAGGCGCGTGTGCTCGTCGTCACCGGCGAGGGGCGGGCCTTCTGCGCCGGGGCGGACCTGCCGGCATTGTTCGGCGATCCAAACCGCTCAGTGGTTGACACCCATCGGGGGCTGCAGGAGTACTACCAGGCGTTCTTCAGCGTGCTGCACCTTCCCCTGCCGACCATCGCCGCCGTCAACGGCCCCGCGGTCGGCGCGGGTCTCAACCTGGCGCTGTCCTGCGATGTGCGGGTCGCCGGCGCCGCGGCCAGCTTCGGCGCCACCTTCGCCCGGATCGGCTTGCATCCAGGCGGTGGTTGCACCTGGTTCCTGGTGCAGGCGCTCGGTGCCAGCCGGGCGCTGCAGACGTTGTTGCTGGGGGACTCGGTGGACGCCGAACGCGCCGTCCAGTGGGGCCTGGCCGAGGGCGTGGCCGCCGATCCCGTGGCCGACGCTCTGGAGATGGCCGAGCGTTTCGCCGCCGTGGAACCCGAGCTCGCCCGCTCCATCAAACGCGGCGTCGGCGTGGCCGTGCGTACGGGCGACCTCGACGCCGTCGTGGAGTACGAGTCCTGGGCCCAGGCCGCCTCGGCCAGCTCGCCGGTGCTGCAAGGCTGGGTGGAGAAGTTCACATGAGGATGGCAGTCCGCAGCGGGTACTTCGGCGATCGGGGTCAGTCCGCGCGGGGAACGGCCCTGGGGTCAGCGGGGGCGCCGTCGATGCCCTTCGCCCAGCGGACGCCCGCGCGGATCGCGGCGGCGACGGCCTGCGCGCCGAGGTGTGCCACCAGATCCACCGACGCCGGCCGGCGCTGGGCGCACAGCAGGAACAGCGCGTCCCCGTCGAAGGTGGTGTGCGCCGGCGACACCGCCCGCGCGATGCCGCTGTTGGCGAGGTCGGCAGCGCGCGCCGCCTCGTGCTTGCTCAAGCGACCGTCCGTGACCAGGCAGCCGATGACGGTGTTGGTCTCGGCCGGAGCCGGCCGTGGCGGGGCGACGAACGGAAAGCGGGGCACAGCAGCCGGCGCCCGGCTGCCGGCGAGGATCCCGCCGCGCTCGTCGAGGACGTCGCCCAGCGGGTTGACGGCCACGAGCGCGCCGACGCTGATCCCGCCACCGCGGGCCACGGCCCAACCCTGCCCACCCTTGACGCGGTACTGGAGGCCGGCGGTCTTGCCGACGGTGCAGCCGGCACCGACGCCCACTGAACCCATCGGCGGGTCCGCCTCGGTCGCCGCCTCGCAGGCCGCCCAGCCGGCTTCGCGTCCGGGGCGCGGCACGCCGGCAGCCAGGTCGAACACGATGGCCGCACCGACGATGGGGACGCGGGCCACCACCTTGTCGTAGCCGATGCCGTGCGCTTCACACCAGGCGACCACGCCGTCGGCGGTCGCCAGCCCGAACGCGCTGCCGCCGGACAGCACGATGGCGTGACACTCGCTGACGTTGCCGTTTGGCCCCAGAGCCGCGAACTCGCGCGTGCCCGGCGCGCCACCGCGGACGCTGGCCGCACCCAGCGACCCATGAGGCGGCAGCACGACCGTGCACCCCGTCGGGTGTCGCGGGTCGGTCCAGGTGCCGACCCGCACGCCGTCGACCCCGAGCGCCATCAGCCGGGCAGCGGCGTGACAGGCCCGCCCAGATAGACGCGCGGAACCCGCCGGCCGATGCCGCAGACCACCTCGTAGTTGATGGTGCCGAGCCAGGCAGCCCAGTCCTGCGCGGTGACGCGCACTCCGTCCTGCTGGCCCAACAGGCAGACGTCGTCGCCGGCGGCCACCTCGGTGTCGCCGGCGTCCACCAGGAACTGGTCCATGCAGACCGTGCCGGCGACGGGCATGCGACGCCCGCGTACGACGACCTCGCCGCGATTGCTCAACGCGCGGGTGACACCGTCGGCGTAGCCGGCGGGCACCGTTGCCACCGTGGTCGCGCGGGGTGCGCTCCAGCGCAGGCCGTAGCTGATCGCCTCGCCCGCCGCCAGGCGCTTGACCAGCGACAGGCGGGTCCACCACGACAGCGCCGGGCGTAGCGGCAGGTCGCCGAAGAGTCCGGGTGCCGGCTCCAGCCCGTATACGGCCAGCCCAGGGCGCACCATGTCGTAGTGGTCGTCGTGCAGGTGCAGGGTCCCCGCCGAGTTCGCTAGGTGGGTGACGTCCGGCCGCACCCCGAGCGTTCGCGCCATCGCCACCCCACGCCGGAACTCCTCGGCCTGATAGACGATGAACGGGTTGTCCGGCTCGTCGGCGACGGCGAAGTGACTCCACAAGCCCTGCAGGCGCAGACCGGCGGTGTCGCGGATCTGCCGCAGCGCGTCCTGCCACTGGGACTGCGGTACGCCCACGCGACGCATTCCGGTGTCGAGCTTGAGGTGCACCGCCACTGGGTCAAGGCGGCCTTGATTTGCCGCCGCGGCCAGCGCGGACGCGAAGGCAGCGGTGTAGACCGCGGGGGTCAGGTCCGCGCCGAGGAGTTCGGGGATGGCGGTGGCCGGTGGCTCGGTCATCACCAGGATGGGGGCCGCAATCCCGGCGACACGCAACGCGACTCCCTCTTCGACAAGGGCGACGGCCAACCAGTCAGCGCCCCCCGCCAGGGCTGCGCGGCCGGCCGGGACGAGCCCGTGTCCGTAGCCGTCGGCTTTGACCACCGCCATCAGCATCCCGGCGGTGGCCTGACGCTTGAGCACGCCGACGTTGGCAGCGATCGCGTCGAGGTCGACCTGAGCCCACGTCGGGCGCTGGGCCGGTGGCTCGGTGACGGCGTACCGGCGTGGTGTTCCGCCGGTGGCGATACGCGTGGGCGGGGGCGCGGGCGTCGCGGCCTGTCCGTTCACGCGCCGGCCTCCAGCTCCTCCAGCG
>JALZLF010000093.1 GCA_030858865.1 Actinomycetota bacterium
TCCGCTGGCTGGCGGCGGCGAACCAGCGCAAGGAGTCGACGTCGTCGCCCCAGAACTCGACGCGGACCGGATGGTCGGCGGCGGAGGCGAAGACGTCGACGATGCCGCCGCGCACGGCGAACTCGCCGCGATGCTCGACCATCGTCGTGCGGGTGTAGCCCAGCGCCGCCAGGGACTCGACCAGCCCGTCGAGCCCTCCCGTGAAGCCGGCATGCAGGCGAACCGGCTCGCGCGCGGTCAGACGGGGGTCCATCGGCTGCAGCAGTGCCCGGACCGGCGCGATGACCGCCCGCAGCCGGGCCTCGCCGGGGGGCGCCTCGCCGCTTGCAGGCTCCACGTCGGTGACGCCGTCGCCGGCGCCGGTGCGCAAGCGGTCCAGCACCCGCAGCCTTTGACCGACGGTGGCCGGCTGCGGGCTCAGGCGCTCGTGCGGCAGGGTCTCCCAGGCGGGAAAGACCGCCACCGCCTGCTCACCGAGAAAGGCGCTCAGGTCGTCGTTGAGCGCCTCGGCGTCGGCATCGGTGGCCACGACCGCAAGCAATGTCGGAACGTGGTCGGCGAGCAGCCCGATCGTGTAGGCGCGCAGAGTCGACCCGACGTGGATCTCGCCGGGCTCGGTGACGTCGGCGAGGGACTCGCGGCCGAGGTCGAGCAGCGCCCGCAGGGCTGCGGGATGGGATGAGGTCATGCGCTTGCCCAGGATGACGCGAGCCGTCCCGTCCGGCAAAGACGCCCCGAGGTCGGGTCAGGCGTCGAGGGTCCAGCCCACCGTGAGCCGGCTACCGAGGGAGGCGATCAGGCGGCATGGTGGCGATTCTGCGCCGCCTCAAGGCCGCTGTCGATCAGGTCGCAGACCGCCTCGGCGGCTCGCTCGACCGTGCCGTTGACCGCCTCACGATCAGGAGCCGAGAAGCGCTTGAGCACGTAGTCGGCGGGGTCCATCCGGCCGGGCGGCCGGCCAATGCCGATCCGTACCCGGTAGAAGTCGGATCCGCCGCAGCGGCGTTGGATGTCCTTCAGGCCGTTGTTGCCGGCCGTGCCGCCACCGAACTTGAGGCGTAGCCGAGCCAACTCGAGGTCGATGTCGTCATGGACCACCACCAGGTGGTCAAGGGACGTGGAGTAGAAGGCCATCGCCTGCTGCACCGGCCCGCCGGCGGTGTTGTAGTACCCGAACGGCACCACCAGCGACAGCGGCGTGCCGGGGTCGGCGCTGACGGCCGCAGTCCGCAACCAGGTGTCGGCCACCTGAGCCTGGGCCTTCTTGTGCGGCTTGAACGAGGTCTGAAGCCTGTCGGCCAGCCGACGGACGGTGTCCGCGCCGATGTTGTGGCGGGTCTCGGGGTACTCGGCGGCCGGGTTGCCGAGGCCGACGATCAGCCAGCGCCCATCTGCCCCCGCGGCCGGGGCGTTGTCCCCGCGACGGCTCCGACGCAGGACGGGTCAGCCCTCGTCGCTGTCGCGGTCCGCGCCTGTGTCCTCGGCGACATCGGGCGCTTCGGCCTCTTCGCCCGTGGCGCCCTCGGCCTCCTCGCCGGCCTCGCCCTCGACAGCCTCCTGCGGCTCGGGGACCTCAAGATGAGGCACGACGACCGAGACCACCGCGGCTTCCGGGTCGGCGGTGACGTCCACGCCCGGGGGCACCGTGAGGTCTTGAACGTGCAGCACGTCACCGACACCGAGACCGGAGATGTCCACAACGATCTCGTCGGGAACCTCCAGCGGCAGCACGTCGACCGGCAGCGCGTACAGCTCCTGGCTGACGACACCGCCCTCGTCAACGCCGGGCGCGTCGTCGGCCCCCTGGAGATGGATCGGCACCTCGACGCTGACCTTCACGGTGCGCGACACCGTCACGAAGTCGACGTGCAGCACCTCGCGACGGACCGGGTGACGCTGGATCTGACGGGCCAGCGCGAGGCGGCTGTCGCCGTCGAGGCTCAGGCGCAGCACCGCGTTGGTGCCGGCGTCGGTCCGCAGCGCGTGGTACAGGTCGCGGGCATCGACCGACAGGGCGGTGGCTTCCAGGTCGGCGCCGTAGGCCACAGCCGGCACCCTGCCTTCACGGCGCAGGCTGCGGGCCTCGCTCTTGCCGCTGCCGGGCCGGCGTCGAGCAGACAGGGGTACCTGCTTGGACATGGCGACGACGCTCCTGTGACGATAGACACGAAGGCGCGCCCGACCGACGGCGCACCAAGCATCGATGCTACTGGCGCCCCGTAGCAGGTGCCAGCTGAGCGGCCAAGGGAGGTAGCCCGGTCACCGTTGGTTGTCGTCGTCGAACAGCTCGCTCACCGACTGATCCTCGAAGATGGCCTTCATGGTGCTGGCGATGATCGGCGCGACCGACACCACGGCGATCTTGTCCAGGCGGCAGCTGGCGGGCAACGGCAGGGTGTTGGTCAGGACCACTCGCTCGATGGGACTGGCCGCCAGCCGTTCGCACGCTGGCCCGGACAGCACCGGGTGCGTTGCCACCACCACGACGGACTTGGCGTCCCGGCTGATCAACGCCTCGGCCGCGCCGCAGATCGTGCCAGCGGTGTCGATCATGTCATCGACGAGCACGCAGGTGTGGCCTTCGACCTCGCCGACCACCGCCAGCGTCTTGGCGACGTTGTGAGCGGTCCGTGTCTTGGCCAGGAAGGCGATCGAGGCGTCCGGCAACCGCGACTGGAACTTCTGCGCCAGCTTCACCCCCCCGGCGTCGGGTGAGGCGACGACGAGGTGCTCGTCGCTGTAGTGCTCGGCCAGCCACCGGACCAGCAGCGGCAGCGCGGTCAGGCTGTCCAACGGCTGGTCGAAGAAGCCCTGAATCTGGAAGCTATGCAGGTCGACCGAGACGACACGGTCAGCACCGGCGACCGTGAGCATGTCGGCCAGCAGCTTGGCCGTGATCGGCTCCCGCGACCGCGCCTTGCGATCCTGCCGGGCGTAGCCGTAGAAGGGCACGACGGCGATGATCCGCTTGGCCGACGCGCGCTTGGCCGCGTCGATCAGCGCCAGCTGCTCGATGATGTTGTCGTTGACCGGCTTGCAGTGGGTCTGGATCACGAAGACGTCGCTGCCGCGAACGTTCTCGCGGAAACGGCAGTAGATCTCGCCGTTGGCGAACTCGTGGATGTCGACGTCACCTAGGCGCATTCCGAGATGGTCGGCGACCTCCTGCGCCAGCAGCGGATAGCCGCGACCGCTGAAGATTTGCATGCGCTTCTTGGTGACGATCTCCATCGCGGCAGGCATCTCCTAGGTCTCGTGGCGAAGGCGCCGGCGTTCGGCGTAGCCCTCGACGATGCGCTGTTGCGCCCGCTCGACGGCGAGCGCACCCGGCGGGACGTCACTGGTGACGACCGATCCGGCACCGGTGTAGGCCCCGTCGCCGACCGTGACGGGAGCGACGAGCATCGTGGCGCTGCCGATGCGTGCGCCGTCACCGATGACGGTGCGGTGCTTGTCGTAGCCGTCGTAGTTGACGGTGACGGTGGCGGCACCGATGTTGGCCCCCCGCCCGATCGTGGTGTCTCCGATGTAGGACAGGTGCGGCACCTTGCTGCCGTCGCCGACCGTGCTGTTCTTCACCTCGACGAACGTGCCGACCTTGGTGCCGCCCCCCAGCCGCGCCCCCGGCCGCAGGTAGGCGAAGGGACCGACGCTTGCCCCCGCCCCGACCGACGCCTCGAGCAGCACGCTGTAGGCGATCTGGGCGTCGCGCTCCACGACCGTGTCGACCAGCCGGGAGTTCGGTCCGATGACGGCTCCCGAGGCCACCCGCGTGCTGCCCTGCAGGAGGGTTCCCGGCAGCAGCACGACGTCGGGGGCGACGCTGACGTCGGCGTCGACGTAGGTGGTCGCCGGGTCGATCACCGTCACGCCGGCGACCATCAGATCCTGCAGGATCCGGCGGCGCAGCAGCTGCGCCACGGTGGCCAGCTGTGCCCGGTCGTTGACCCCGTCAGCCGCCTGCGCGGGGGCATGGAGCGACCCCACCCCGGAGCCCGCGAGGGCGACGACCGCATCGGTGAGGTACTCCTCGCCCTGCTCGTTGTCGGTGGTCGGCCGCTGCAGTGCCATGCGCAGCAGCTCGGTCTGGAACGCGTACACCGAAGTGTTGACCTCACGGATCGCCAGCTCGGCGGCGTCGGCGTCACGGTGCTCGACGATGCCCAGGATATTGCCAGCCGCGTCGCGCCGGACGCGCCCGTAACCGCTGGGGTCGGCAGGCGTGGCGGTCAACAGCGTGGCCGCGGCGCCGCTGGAAGCGTGGCGGTCCAGCAGCTCAGACAGCAGCGACTCGTCGAGCAACGGCGTGTCACCGGGCACGACCAGGACCGTGTCGATGCCGTCGAGCCCGCCGGCGGCCAGGCGCACGGCATGGCCGGTGCCGCGTTGCTCGATCTGCTCCACCACGACAAGGTCGTCGGGCCCCCACTGGACCGCGGCGGCGCGCACGGCCTGCGCCTCGTGGGCCACCACCACGATCACACGGTCGAGCCGGGGCAGCGCGCGCAGGACCCAACCCAGCAACGGTCGTCCGGCGGCTTCGTGCAGCACCTTGGGAAGCGCAGAGTTGAAGCGAACGCCCCGGCCAGCGGCCAAGACCACGGCCGCGGTGGTCACGCGGCCGGCCTTTCGAGCAGGAACGGCTGGGAGGGAAGGGATCGAACCTTCAACTTCGACTCCAAAGGACGACGTGATGCCATTTCACCACCTCCCATGGACTGGAAGACCAGAATGTGCTGCCGCTTCGCTACTCGAGAACTGACACGGCGGGGGCTGACGGACCCGGTTCGAGCGCGGTCACTGTAGCCGTCCCGCTGGTGGGTGTCCGCAGCCGTCAACCCGCACGCAGCTCGGGTCCTCCGACCGGTGACCGCGCCACGGACACTCGGGCGAAGCTGTTGTGCACCGCGTCGGCCAGCCCGGAGGCGGCAGTCTGCGACTCGGCGAGGGCCAGCAGCGTTGGCCCGCTGCCCGACAGCACCGCGCCCAGCGCGCCTGCCTCCAGCAGGAGCCGCTTGCCGTCACGCAGCGCCGGGCGCAGAGCGATCGCGGCGGCCTCCAGATCGTTGTGCAGGGCAGCGCCCAGCGCCTCGGGGTCGGAGTTGCGCAGCGCTTGCAGCACCGCGTCGGGCTCTACCTCGTTGGGATGGCAGTGGCGATCCCAGGAGGCGTAGACCGCAGCGGTCGACAGCGGCTGCCAGGCCTCACACACCACCCAGTAAAACGTGCCGCGGCACAGCACCTGGGCCAGCGCCGTTCCGCGCCCGGTCGCCAGCGCCGTGCCCCCCGCGATGCAGAACGGCACGTCACTGCCGATCTGTTCGCCGACGCCGAGCAGCTCGGGGCGGGACAGCTCACAGCGCCACAGGTCGTTGAGGGCGACGAGCGTGGCCGCCGCGTCCGCCGACCCGCCGCCCATACCGCCTCCGACGGGGATGTGCTTACGCAGGTCGAGGACCGTGCAGGGGCTGGCGGCGCTGTCGACGTCAGGCTGGGCCATGGTGGCGGCCCGTTCGTCGAGGTAGGCAAGGTCCATGACACCCGCGGCGGAGCCCAGCGCCCTCGCCGCGCGAACCGCCAGGTTGTCCTCGGCGTCCGGGATCGCGTCGCCGCCGTCATGCCACAGCCGGACCCGCATCCGGCGCCGGGCGGCGGGATGGTAACCCTGCCCCGGCGGGCCGATCAGCCCGGCCCGCAGCTGGTCGTACAGCGACACGGACTGGAAGACGGTGACCAGCTCGTGGTAGCCGTCGGGACGGGTTCCGCGTACGCCGAGAAACAGATTGAGCTTGGCCGGGGCGCGGACCTGCACCCAGAGCCCGTCCTCGGGCAGCTCCCGTTGCACGGCGGGCTCCTTTGCTCACGGAGCCGCGCGATCAGCAACGTCGCCACGCCCCCTGCAGCCGCACGCCGCATGGTAGGCGGCGCGCTGACCGCGCACCAACGTCAGGGGTGCAACGCCGCGGTCAGCGCCACGAAGCCCTCGAGATCCAGCTCCTCGGCGCGCGCACCCTCATCCAGGCCGGCCCTCCGCAGCGCGGCCTCGACGCTGGCGGGCGGGCGCTGCGGGGTGGCCAGCGCGTTGCGCAACCGCTTCCGGCGCTGCCGGAAGGCGGTGTCGACGACATCGAACAGCAGCTGTCGGTCGCCCGGCGGCGGCCGGCGCCGAAGCCGGACCAGAACCGAGTCGACGTTGGGCACGGGATAGAACGCGTTGCGGCTGACCGCACCGGCCAGCGCGGCCCCGGCCAGCGCCGCCACCTTGACGCTGACACCGGCATACAGCGGCTCGCCGACCCGCGCGACCCAGCGGTGGCCGACCTCCTTTTGGACCATGACGAGCAGATCGTCGAAGGCGCCGCTGGCCAGGGCAGCCATGACGATCGGCGTCGCCAGGTTGTACGGCAGGTTGGCCACGAGGGCGGCACGCTGTCCACCCGTCAGGGCTCGGAAGTCGCTGGCCAGCGCGTCGGCGTGCACAACGGTGACGCCCCGGTCGGCGCCAACCACCTCGTCGAGGGCGCGGACCATGCCGGCGTCGACCTCGACCGCCACCACGCGGGCTCCGGCCACTCGCAGAGCGAGGGTCAGGCTGCCCAGCCCGGCACCGACCTCGACCACCAGGTCACCTGGGCCGACTTCGGCGGCTGTCACCACCTTGCGGGCGGTGTTGGGGTCGACGACGAAGTTCTGGCCAAGCGCCTTGTGCGGTGCCAGCCGGTGGTCGGCCATCAGCCGGCGCACGTCGGCCGGGGTGAGCAACCCAGGCATCGCCTACGGCTGCTCGGACTCCGGCAGCGCGAACAGCCGGCGGGCGTTGGCGGTGGTGGTCTCAGCCATCTGCTCGGCGCTGATCCCGCGCAGCTCGGCGAGCTGGGCCACGGTCAACGGCACCCGTGACGGCTCGTTGGGACTGCCGCGGTGGGGATGCGGCGACAGGAACGGCGAGTCGGTCTCGGCGACCAGCAGCTCAAGCGGTACGGCGACCGCGGCCTCACGGATCTGGGGGGCGTTGCGGAAGGTGACGTTGCCGGCGAACGACATGAACCAGCCGTTGGCCACGCAGGTCTGCACCAGCGCCGCGTCCCCCGAGAAGCAGTGGAACACCGTGCGCTCCGGGGCTCGTTCGTCCAGCAGGACCGCCACAACCTCGTCGTGCGCGTCGCGATCGTGGATGATGAGCGCCTTGTCCAGCTCCTTGGCCATGCGGATGTGGTCGCGGAAGGACTCCGCCTGGCGCACGGGGGGCGCCCCCTCACGGAACCAGTCCAGGCCTGTCTCACCGATCCCGACGACCTTCGGGTGGCCGGCGAGCCCGGCGAGGTGGCGCAGGACGTGCTCGGTCGCTTCGATCGCGTTGTTGGGGTGGATGCCGACGGCGGCGTAGACACCCTCGTTGTAGGTGGCGGTCTGCACCGCCTCTGCGGACGAAGCAAGGTCGACGCCGACCGTGACGATGGCGGTCACGCCGGCCTCGCGGGCACGGGCGATGGCCTCATGGGAACCGGAAGCGTCCATGAGCTCGAGATGGCAGTGCGTGTCGATGTACACGGCGTACGCCTCATCCCCGCTTGTGGACACGGCAAAGCTCGCGACGACGGTGGGTACGCCGCACGCTACCAGCCATGGAGCGCTCAGCCCGGCTCGCCGACCCGCAGCTCGTACCTAGATTGTTCCAGTCGCCGAACGGGCGGTCGAAGTCGACCCGCGCCTCTCCGTTGGCGACGGCGATGTCGTTGAGCAGGCCCGCCGTCGCGTCGGAGAACCAACTGCTGGCGCCCCGAGCCTGCTCTTGTGCAGTGGCCCTGCCAGCAGCGCCTCCAGCGCACCTTTGGCCACGGCCGGGGTCTCGACCTGCCACTCGCAGCCGCGCACGCACGTGCAATCGGTGCCAATCCCTTCGTCGCCGAAGTAGACCCTGCACGGTCGTGGTGGCCGAGTCGCTGGTTTCCGGCTCGCTGGTTTCCGGCTCGGTGGGTTACGACTCGGCCGGCTCCGGGTCGCCGACCGGCTCCTCGCCCACGCTGCGCGGAGCGAACGCCGGATTGACCGCGACATCGGCCCAGTCGACCTCCAGGTCCACCAGGTCGCCGTAGCCGTCCACCAGGTACGTGGTGCTGCCGTCGCCGAGGATGTGGGCTGGAGCGTCGCCGGGCAGCCACAGCGGCTGCCCACCGGCCTCAGCGGGGCGCCCGTCGCCGTCCCGGCGCACGTCGAGCGTGCCGGCGGCGGCGGTGTGCAGCGGACCACCCAGGTCCAGCGGTTCCGGCAGCTCGCTCAAGCCCTGCAGCGACTGGTAGCCCGCCGGCGCCAAGGTCGCGCCGCCGTCGCCGGTCTGATCGGTCAGGACCACCGCGCCGATCTCGGCGTCGACTGGGAGGTCGCCTTCGGTCTTGACGCAGCACAGCCGCAGGGCGATGGCCTGGTCGGACAGGTTGGGGGACGGGGCAACGTAGGTCGAGCCTTCGGGTCCGCCCGTCACGTCGACGCGGGTCGGCGTGGGACCCTCCGAGTCCAGGTCGGCGGTCCACAGCTCGGCGCCCTCGTCGCCGGCCTCCCACCACAGCCGCTTCCCACCGGCATCCCAGGCCAGTTGGCGGGCGGTGAACTCCTCGGCGGGGTCGCCGGACACGGGGAAGACATTCAGGTTGTTCCCCAACGGCTCTTCACGGACGACGATCCGCGGCTGCGAACCGTCGCCGAGCTGGTCTTCGAACCACGCGAGCTCGCCCTCAGGGCCGAAGGTGGGTCCGTAGCCGTCGCCGACAATGGTCTCTCGGTCCTCGGCGAGGTCGAGCAGCACGATCTGTCCTGGCTCGTCGGCGGCTGCCCGGCGGGTGAAGGCCAGCAGGGCGCCGTCGGGCGAGAACGCCGGCTCTATGTCCACAGTGTCGGTGTCGACCACGTGCTGCGTGCCGCTGGCGCAGGACGCCGCCAGGTTGCCGTCCGCGGTCACGGCCACCAGCACCAGCGGGTCCTGTTCCCCGCAGGCGGAACCGACCGCGGGGACGGACGGCCCAGGAGACGGCGCGGGCACCGGCTGGGGCTGATCGACAATCGGCGGCACGAAGCGGACGCGGCTGTCGTTCAGCGTCGGC
>JALZLF010000099.1 GCA_030858865.1 Actinomycetota bacterium
CCTACCGGGGCCGCCGCCCGGCGGTGGAGCGCAGGATCCGCCAGGCGTTGCCGGCACGCACGGCCGTGCGGCTGCGGGGGCCTGGCGAGACGCCCTACCTGCGGCAAGGCGACGCCGTGCTGCCGCAGGCGGCCATCAAGGCGCGCTTCGGCGAGTTCGCCTACCGGCCAGGTCCCGGCCGCGACGTGGTGCAGGACCCGCGATGGACGGCCGAGCACATCGTCACCGCGCGGGTGCCGATCCTCGGATTGGTCCGCTGTCACCGTACCCTGGTGCCGGCGCTGCGGGGGGCCCTGCGCGAGCTGCGACAGCGCAACCTCACCTCGATGATCGATCCGGCCGGCTACGCCGGCTGTCACAACGCGCGACTGACCAGCTCGGGTGACCAGGTGTCGCGGCACGCCTGGGGGGTGGCCATCGATCTGAACTACCCCGACAACCCGGTCGGGCAGGCGTCGACCCAGGATCCGCGGCTGGTCGAGGTCATGGAGCGCTGGGGCTTCACCTGGGGCGGGCGCTGGCTGGTGCCCGACCCCGCCCACTTCGAGTACGTCCGGCAGACCAGAGGACGGTAAGGCATCTGCGAAAGGCCCGAGGACTCAACCTCCGCCGATCCGCCGCAGGACCGTGGCAGGCACGGTTCCGTCTCCGCCCAGGGCAACAAGCTGTGCCAGCCGCTGGCAGACATGCCCGGCGGCGCCCTCGTCGCGGGCGTGGACCACCGCCAGCAGCGTCCCGGCTTCGACGACGTCGCCGACCTCGACGCGCAGCTCGATGCCGACCGCGGGGTCGATCTCGTCGGCTTGGCGCGACCGTCCCGCGCCGAGGGAGGCGGCCAGCTCGCCGATGGGCAGGGCCGGCACCGCGGCGACGCTGCCGGCGTCATCGGCGACGACGGTTCGAACCACTGGTGCGGGAGGCAGCACGTCCCTCGGGCGCGCGCACACCGACCCGTCGCCTCCCTGGGCGACGATCATCCGCTCCAGCGTCTCCAGGGCGGCGCCGGACGTCCACGCGGAGCGCAGCTCCGTCTCGGCGGCCGCACCGGCCTGCTGTCGTTCGGCGATATCGCCGCCGGCAGCGCGGGCCTCGACCAGCGCCAGCGTCGCCAGCTCCAGCGCGACCTCGGCCAGACGGCCCTGCGGCGCGGTCGCCAGGCGCTCGACGGCTTCGGCGACCTCCAGGGCGTTGCCCACCGACCGCCCGAGTGGCTGATCCATGGCGCTGACGATCGCCGCGCAGCGGCGGCCGGCCTTCCGACCGATGGCCACGCACAGCTCCGCCAGCTCCTCGGCGGCCGCCGCTTGCGTCATGAACGCGCCGCCGCCGGTCTTGACGTCGAGCACGATCGTGCCGGCGCCGGCCGCCAGCTTCTTGGACATCACGCTGGAGGCGATCAGCGCGGTCGACGCGACCGTGCCCGTGACGTCGCGCAGGGCGTACAGGGCCTTGTCGGCCGGCACCAGCCGTTGCGTCTGCGCCGCGACCACGCAGCCGACGTCCTCGGCGATGCGCAGCATCTCCTCGGGATCCAGTCCGGTGCGAAAACCAGGGATGGACTCGAGCTTGTCCAGCGTCCCGCCGGTGTGACCGAGGCCACGGCCTGACAGCTTCACCAGCTTGGCTCCGGCGGTGGCCAGCAACGGCGCCAGCAGCAGCGTGGTGGCGTCGGAGACCCCGCCGGTGGAGTGCTTGTCGACCGTGGGCCCGCTCAGCGACGACAGGTCCAGCTGCTCGCCGCTGGCGACCAGCACGTCGGTCAGGGCACGCGCCTCCGCGCGGCTGAAGCCGCGCAGCACCCCGGCCATCAGGAAGGCCGCCATCTGTCCCTCGGTGACCGTGCCGTCGAGGAACCCGGTCACCAGCCAGCTCAGCTCGGCGGCACCGATCTCGCCGCCGTCGCGCTTGGCACCGATGACGTCGACCGCGCGCACCACCGGATCGCGGTCTACGCGTGCTTCGCCGCGCACTGCACGCAGCGCACCGACAGCGGCCTGGCTTCCAGCCGCGCCTCGGGGATCGTGGCTCCGCAGTCGCTGCAGGTGCCGTAGGTGCCGGCGTCCATGCGCCCGAGGGCCTCGTCCACCTCGGCCAGCCGTTCGCGGGCCTTGTCGATGAAGGCGAGGGCTTCGCCTCGTTCGGCGGTCGCCGCGGCGGAGTCGGCGAAGTTGCCATCCACACCGGCGATCCGCTCGACGCGGTGGCTGCCGGGGTCGGCGCCGTACGCGCGGAGGTCGTCGATCACCGCCGCCCGTTCCGATTCCAGCTCTTTGCGCAGTCGGGTCTTGAGTTCTGGGGTCATGAGGTCCTCGCTTGTAGGCCGCCCACGGCCGGCTCGGCGCCGGATGGATGGTCGGCAACAGCGGTCAGCGCTCGGGGATGTGCTCGTTCGTAGACAGAGCGCAGCCGCGCCCTGCTGACCAGTGTGTACACCTGCGTCGTGTTCACCGAGGCATGCCCGAGGAGCTCTTGGACCACACGCACGTCGGCTCCGTTGTCCAGCAGGTGGGTCGCGAAGGAGTGGCGCAGCGTGTGAGGCGACACGTTGGCAGCAAGCCCGACGGCCTCGGCGTGCTTCTTGAGGATCTTCCATCCGCCCTGGCGGGTCAGGCGTCCGCCGCCGCGGTTGACCAGCAGCGCAGGGGACGTTGGCGCCAGCGCCGGGCGGCCGCGGACCAGCCAGGCGTCCACGGCGGCGGCGGCGACCCTGCCGAGCGGCACGACCCGTTCCTTGTTCCCCTTGCCGATGCAGCGCACGGATCGGGTGCGCAGGTCGACGTCGTCGACGTCGAGATCCACCAGCTCGGTGATCCGCAGCCCGGCCGCGTACAGCACCTCCAGCAAAGCCTTGTCACGCAGGCCGCTGGGCTCGTCGCCGGTCGGCGCGGCCAGCAGCGCCTCGACCTGTGCCAGCGACAGGGCCTTGGGCAGCGGCCGGCCAGGCCGTGGGCCGCTGACCTCGACCGACGGGTCGGTGTCGGCCAGCCCTTCGCGGACCAGGAACTTGTGCAGACCGCGCACCGACACCAGTGTCCGGGCAACGGTCGACGCCGCGTAGGGCCTGTCGCGGTCGGTCCGCCGGTTGCGCACCCAGCCGACGTACCCCGCGAGATCTTCCGGCGTGGCGCCCAGCGGCCCGTCAATCCCGACCTCGGTCAGGTACGCGCCGTACAGGGTCAGGTCGCGGCGGTAGGCGGCCAGGCTGTGCGTCGACAAACCGCGCTCCACGGCCAGGAAGTCCAGGTAGCGATCGGCGTGGCGAGGCAGCGTCCCACGCACGTAGCTTCCCCCCTCGGCCGCGGTTGTCGCTAGTGCAACACGTCCCGCAGCCCGACGAACTCTAGATCGAACGCCTCGGCGACACCGGTGTTGGTGACGCTTCCGGCCACGACGTTGACGCCCTCCGCCAGTCCCGGGTCACTGGCCACGGCTGCGGTCACCCCGGCATCGCTTACCCGCACGACGTAGGGCAACGTGGCGTTGGTCAGCGCATAGGTCGAGGTGCGCGGCACCGCGCCGGGCATGTTGCCGACGCAGTAGTGGACGACGTCGTGCTTGACGAAGGTGGGATCGGTGTGCGTGGTGACGGAGCTGGTGGCGATGCAGCCGCCCTGATCGATGGAGATGTCCACCAGCGCCGCGCCGGGCCGCATCGACGCGACCATCTCCTCGGTGACCACGTGCGGCGCACGGGCACCCGGCACCAGGACCGCGCCGATCAGCAGGTCGGCCTCGGCCACCTGCTCTTCGAGGGTCAGCCGGTTGGACATCAGCGTGGTGATCCGGCCCTTGTCGATCGTGTCGATCGCCCGCAGGCGGCCGATGTCCAGGTCCAGGATGGTGACGTTGGCCTCCATGCCAGCGGCGATCCAGGCGGCGTTGCTGCCGGCCGTGCCGGCCCCGATGACCA
The DNA here is from genome assembly GCA_030858865.1 of Actinomycetota bacterium. Taxonomy (GTDB): domain Bacteria; phylum Actinomycetota; class Nitriliruptoria; order Euzebyales; family Egibacteraceae; genus JACCTL01. The sequence goes on from JALZLF010000099.1 coordinate 3,911, forward strand.
CCACGTGCGCCGGCAGGACACCGGAGACGCCACCCATCAGCACGCCTCTGCCGCCCGAGGACTTCTGCAGGACCTCGGCCCCGACCTGTGGCGCCATCCGTCCGGCGACCTCACTCATGGGTGCGAGCAGCGGTAGGCCGCCGTTGCGACCGGTGACCGTCTCGTAGGCGATGGCGGTGCAGCCGGACTCGACCAGCGCCTCGGTCAGCGGACGCGCGGCGGCCAGGTGCAGGAAGGTGAACAACACCAGGTCGTCGCGCAGGAAACCGAACTCCGAAGCCAGCGGCTCTTTGACCTTCAGCACCATGTCGACGTCGTTCCAGGCCGCGGCGGCGTCGGGAACGATCTTGGCCCCGGCCCGGACGTAGTCGTCGTCCTTGAGGGCCGACCCCTGTCCCGCCCCCGCCTGCACGAACACGTCATGGCCGCCGACCGCGAGCTCGCGCACGCCGGCGGGCGTGATAGCCACCCGGTACTCGGCCTCCTTGACCTCGGTCGGTACGCCAATCCTCACCGCAACGCCTTTGTTCGGGAGCTTTGGCGGAGTGTAGAGCCAGCCATGAGCAGGCCGATCAGCGTCTTGGCGTCACGAAGCTCGCCGGCCTCGGCCAATGCCACCGCCTCCTCCAACGGCATCCGCACGACGTCCATGTCCGCCTCCTCGGCCTTGGGCGTGAAGTCGGCCGGGACACTGCCTTCGCGCAGGCCGAGGGCGACGAACACGGTGGTCTGCTCGTCGGTCCATCCCGCCGAGTTGTAGAAGCGCGTCAGCTCGACCAGCTCGACGGCCTCCAGACCGACCTCTTCGAGCAGCTCTCGACGCGCCGCCGCCTCATGCAGCTCGCCCTCCACGTCGAGCTTGCCCGCCGGCAGCTCCAGCACCCGATCGCCAACGGCGTGGCGGTATTGGCGGACCAGCACGACCTGACCATCGTCGTCGACCGCGACAATCGCCACCGCGCCGCTGTGCTCGACCACCTCGCGCTGAACGACGTCGCCGTCGGGCGTGCGCAACCGGTCGACGCGGACTGTGGCCATCACGCCGTTGTGCGTGACGTCGCTGGACTCCACCTGGTAGCTCATCGCCGCCGAGGCTACCCGGGTCGGGCGGGTGCAGGAACGGACACCGACGTCGGCCGCCGCACCCAGCTCACGGCTCTGTCGAGCGGGTGGCGCGAGTGCGAGACTGCACGGCATGGAGTCCCTGCCATCCCCATTCGCGGCACCGTCCGGCTGGCGCCGTCATGCCCGTCGGATCGTCATCCTGGTGGTCGGGATGACGCTGATCGTCGCGGGCGTCGCCTTGCTGGTGCTGCCCGGACCGGGACTGCTGTTGATCTTCGCCGGCTTGGCGGTGCTGTCGACCGAGTTTCCCGCTGCACGGCGGGCCAAGCGGTGGCTGGGGCGCAAGGCCAGACGTACCTACGGCCGCATGCGCGGCGGTACCCACCACGAGCAGCCGCCGAGCGAGGGTGGCGACCCGACCAGCCCGCTGGTGCCTCCGACGTACTAGCGAGCTTCGCGACGGCTGCCGACCAGGTGCCGTTCGCTGGGTCGCTCCCAACTCTCATCGGGGACGCCAGGGGCGGACGGCTGCCGCCTGGCGCGCCACAGCGCCCAGCTCAGCCAGGCACACAACGCCAGCAGCACCAGGCCGACCGCCGCGGCGGCGCTGCCCAGTCGGCGCACGACCGCGAGGTCGCGGTCGCGGTCCGTGGTAAGCCGCTCGAGCGCTGCGCCAAGGCGCCCCACCTCGTCGTGAGCTTCGTCGACGTCGCTGCGCAGCGCGCTGTCGGTGTTGACCCGAACGGTTCCCGCGTTGACCATCCGGCGAGCGAGCCGATCCTCGACCCGCCACAGCGCCCCCTGGGTCCGTTGCCAGTCGCGGTCGAAGCGGTCAGCAACACGCGCTTCTATCGCGCTGGGGACAACGGTGACGTCGGTGGGCCACAGGTCCGGCGCCAGGCGCCGGCAGCCGGAGGTGCACAGCACCGCGTGGTAGCGACCCGGACGGAGTTCAGGGATGGTGACACGGGCGGACGCCTCGACGATGTTGGCCCCCGGTCGGCCCTGGCGCAACCTGACCTTACCCCGCATCCGGACGGCCCCCTCGGCGGGACCGCGCCAGGCGCGCTGCGGGTCGCCGGCGTACTCGCCAGGGCCGGGCTGCAGGTACACGCCGAACTCCGACGAGGAGATCGCGCGTCTGGCGGCCGCGACCGTGGGCCACAGCAGTCCCCCAACCCGCACCTGGACGCGCTCCCCCGGCGCCAGGTGCCGCCTTCCGGAACCGAAGTCCACGCTGGAGTAACCACCCGCGGCCGCGGGGGTGGCGGGTACCGCCAGCAGCAGAGCTCCCAACAGCACGGCCGGGACTCGCATTCGCATGGCGACCACCGCTTTCTGTGCACCGGATCCCTAGAGAGACCGACGGTGCGGCGCGGCGGATCGTTCAGTGCCGGTTACAGCTCGACGGCCATCTCGGGCTCCGGCAGGCGGCCGGCCTGGGCGAGCATCCGCTCGCGGGCCGCGCCCACGAAGTCGCGGAACAGCGGATGCGCGCGGTTGGGGCGGGAGCGGAACTCGGGGTGCGCCTGCGTGGCGACAAACCACGGGTGGTCGGCCAGCTCGATCATCTCCACCAGCCGGTCGTCGGGTGACATTCCGGAGAACAGCATCCCCGCCTCGCGCAGAGGCACCCGGTACCGGTTGTTGACCTCCCAGCGGTGGCGGTGGCGTTCGTAGACGACGGGCTCGCCGTAGGCGGCGGCGGCTCGCGTCCCCGGAATCACCTTGCAGGGGTAGACGCCAAGGCGCATCGTGCCGCCCAGGTCGGTGACGCCTCGCTGATCGGGCATCAGGTCCACGACCGGGTCGGGGGTGCCGGGCGCGAACTCCGAGGAGTGGGCATCGGCAAGGCCTAGTACGGAGCGGGCGAACTCCACGATCGCGGTCTGCAGGCCGAGGCAGATGCCGAGGTAGGGAACGTGACGCTCACGGGCGTGGCGAGCGGCGTTGATCTTGCCCTCGATCCCTCGGATTCCGAAGCCCCCGGGCACCAGGACGCCGTGGACTCCTGCCAGCCACCGCGCGGCAGCCCCTGGCGCCTGCAAGTCGTCGGCCGAGATCCACTGGATGTCGACCTCGACGCCGTGATGGATGCCCGCGTGCGTCAGGGCCTCGACGACCGACAGGTAGGCGTCGGGCAGCGACACGTACTTGCCGACCATGGCGATACGCACGGTGTCGGTCGGCGACATCGCGCGCTCGACCATCGCCGACCACTCGCGCAGGTCGGGTTCGACCGCCGGGTCCAGGCCGAGGTTGCGGACGATGAAGGAGTCCAACCCCTCGTTGCGCAGGAAGAGCGGGACCGCGTACAACAGCGGCACGTCGTGGGCGCTGACGACCCCGTCGAGGTCGATGTCGGACAGCAACGCGATCTTGCGTTTGAGCTCGCGGGACAAGGGCCGGTCGCTGCGGCACACCACGGCGTCGGGCTGGATCCCGATCGATCGCAGCTCGCGGACCGAGTGCTGCGCGGGCTTGGTCTTCAGCTCGCCGGTCGGCGCGATGAACGGCACCAGCGCGCAGTGCACGTAGCAGATGTTCTCGCGGCCGACGTCGTAGCGCAACTGGCGGATCGCCTCCAGGAAAGGCAGACCCTCAATGTCACCGACGGTGCCGCCGACCTCGGTGATGACGACGTCGGCGTCCTCGCTCAACGCCAGGATGCGGCCCTTGATCTCGTTGGTGATGTGCGGGATGACCTGGACGGTCTCGCCGGCGTAGTCGCCGCGCCGCTCCTTGGTGATCACCGCCGAGTAGATCTGACCGGTGGACACCGATGAGGTGCGGTGCAGATTCTCGTCGATGAAGCGCTCG
>JALZLF010000100.1 GCA_030858865.1 Actinomycetota bacterium
GACCCGGGCGAGCTCCCGCAGTTCGGCGAAATGGCAGGCACACGCCACCGCCGTGTGCAACGCCGCGGGCCACAAGCACGCGCTGCTAGTAGCCCACGGCCTGGCCGTCTTTACGGTGGTCGGAGGCTGCCAGCCACCCATGTCCTGCCCGCGCGATCAGCTGCGCGCCACCGAAGCCGAAGCTGTCCGTGTCCGCGCTGACCTCGTGACCGCGGCGGGCCAGCTCCGCACGGACTGCGGGGGCGACGTCGGCTTCCAGCGCCAGGCCACGCCCGGACTCCACCCGCCAGCGAGGCGCGTCGGAGGCCGCCTGCGGGTTCTGTCCCCAGGTGGTGGTGCGCAGCACCATCTGCACGTGCCCCTGCGGTTGCATGGGCCCACCCATCACGCCGAACGCCATCCGCGGTGCTCCGTCCGAAGACGTCAAGAAACCGGGGATGATCGTATGGAACGGGCGCTTGGCGGGCGCGAGCTGGTTGGGGTGGTCCCGCTCGGTGCTGAAGCCGGCGCCCCGGTTCTGCAGGCTGATGCCGGTCTCGGGCACCACCACGCCGGAACCGAAACCCTGATAGTTCGACTGGATCAGTGAAACCATGCGGCCTTCGGCGTCCGCGGCGCACAGGTAGACGGTGCCGCCAGGCCGTGGGACGCCGTGTTCGGGATCGCCCGCCCGCTGCGGGTCGATGCCTGCGGCACGTTCGCGCAGGTAGGCCGGATCTAGCAGGTCCGCCGCCTCCACGAGCATGTGCGCGGGATCGGCGACGTGGCGATGCGCGTCGGCGAAGGCCAGCTTCATCGCTTCGGCCTGCAGGTGCACGGCGTCGGCGCTGTCGGCAGCATGATCGGCGAGGTCGGTTTCGGCCAGCAGCGCCAACGCCTGAGCTGCGGCGATGCCCTGCCCGCTGGGCGGAATCTCGTGCAGCACGACGTCGTCCCACCGCTGCGCCAACGGCTGCACCCAGTCGACCACGTGGGCGGCCAGGTCCTCTCCCGACAGCGGCGAACCGCCAGCCTTGCGTGCGCCGCGATGCGCTCCGCCAGCGCTCCACGGTAGAAGTCGCCGCCACCGCTGGCGGCGATCGCCCGCAGGGTCCGGCCCTGCGCCGGAAAGGCGAAGCGCTGCCCGGCCACCGGGGCGCCCCCGCCGGGCAGGAACGGCGCGAAGTCGGGGCTGTCGGCGAAGATCGTTGCCGCACGAGCCCAAGCCGCCGCCGTGATCGGCGACACGGGGAAGCCGTCCTCGGCGTAGGCGATCGCCGGGGCGAGGAGCTGATCGAGGCCCAGCCGCCCGAAGCGCTGCGCGAGCGCGGCCCAGCCCGACACCGCCCCCGGAACCGTCACGGCGTCCCAGCCCCGCAGGGGCATGGGCGCGCCTAGCAGGGGCTCAGGGTCCAGGGCGGCGGCGGACCTTCCGGAGGCGTTCAGGCCGTGCAGACGCCTGCCGTCCCAGACCAACGCGAACAGATCCGAGCCGATCCCGTTGGAGGTCGGCTCCACGACAGTCAAGGCCGCGGCCGTGGCCACGGCGGCATCGACGGCGTTGCCGCCGGCAGCCAACATCGCCAGCCCGGCCGAGGCGGCCAGCGGCTGGGACGTCGCCACCACGTTGTCGGCCAGCACCGGCTGGCGTCGCGAGGCGTATGGCAGGTCCCAAAATGCCATCAGGGCACCACGCTTTCTGATCTGTGTCCTACCGCTTCGCTACTTGAGGACTGGCTTGTGTCCTACCGCTGCGCTACTTGAGGACGCCGCCCGCGCTGCCGGCCACCCAGCTGCGATGCAGGCCCGCGTACACCCCCTCCTCGGCCAGCAGGTCGTGGTGCGGGCCGCGCTGCACGATACGGCCACGGTCGAACACCAGCACTTCGTCGGCGGCCTCGGCGGTGGACAGGCGGTGCGCGATCGCGATGGCGGTGCGCCCCCGCGTCAGACCGTCCAGCGCGCGCTGCAGCCGCACCTCCGTGGCGGGGTCAACGGCGGAGGTCGCCTCATCCAGCACCAGCAGGTCGGGATTGGCGACGTAGGCGCGGGCCAACGCCACCAGCTGCCGCTCCCCGACGGACAGCGACCCGCCCCGCTCACCGACGCGGGTCGACAGCTGCTGGGGCAGCGACTCGACCCAGTCCGCGAGGCCCAGCTCGGTGAAGGCCAGCGCCACGTCGTCGAGGCCGATGCCGGGACGGCCGTGCGCCACGTTGGCGGCGATGGTGGTGTCGAACAGGAAGCCGTCCTGGGGGACCATGACGATGCGACGCCGCAGGCTGGCGAAGCGCACCTCGGTCAGGGCCACCCCGTTGACCAGGATCCGACCGGCGGTGGGGTCCATCAACCGCGTCAGCAGCTTGGCGAAGGTCGTCTTGCCCGAGCCGGTCTCACCGACCACCGCGATCCTGGTCTGAGCCGGGATCTCCAGTTCGAAGTCGTGCAGCACCGTGTCGGCGACCGCACCGGCCCCGCGGGCCGGATAGGCAAACGCCACCCGCTCGAAGCACAGGCTGATCGGCCCGGCTGGGATGTCGATCCCGCCGACGTCGCCGGTCGCCGGGTCGGCGACGTCGGGACGGGTGTCCAAGACGTTGAGGATGCGCCGCCAGCCGGCGATGGCGGTCTGCGCCTGGTCGAGCACCTCGGTGGCGATCTGCACCGGGCCCACGAACAACGTGACCAGGAACAGGAAGGCCACCAGTCGTCCCTCCGACAGCTGCCCGTCCACGCCGAGCAGCACGCCGACGACGACCGCCGCGGCGGTGGCCGCCGCTGCGAACAGCTCGCCGGAGGAGAACATGAACGCCCCGAGGCGCCCGGCGCGGTAGTGCGCGCGGAACTCACGCTGCACCGCCCGGGAGATCCGCCGGTCGGTGCGCGCCTCGATGCTGTACGCGCGGATGACGTCGGCGCCCCCGACGCTCTCACTGATGGCGGTCAGCATGTCGCCGACGCGCTCGCGGACGACGTCGTAGGCGACCGACAGGCGGGCCTGGAACCATCGCAGGACGAACACCAGGGGAGCGAAGGTGACGATCACGACCAGGGTGAGCTGCCAGCTGTAGTAGGTCATCACCGCCGTTGCCAGCAGCAGCTGACCGACGTTGACGATCAGGACCACGCCGCCCCACTGCATGAACTGGCTGATGGTGTCGACGTCGGCGGTCACACGCGACACCAGGGCGCCGCGGTGCTCGGTGGCGTGGTGCAGCAGGGACAGGTCGTGGATGTGTCGGAAGGCACGGACTCGCAGCGCCGCCAGGGCGGTCTCGGTCGCCCTGGCGAGCCGGAAGTTCATGACGTAACCGACCGTGGAGGTCAGCGCGACGCCGAGCAGCGCCGCGACGCACAGCTGCCAGACCAAGCCGACGTCCACGCCACCAGGCGCCCGCAGGCCGCGGTCGATGACCTGCTGGATCGCCACCGGCACGATCACCCGGCCGGCTGTGGCTACCAGCGCCAGCAGCAGCGTCACGCCAAGACCGCTGCGGAACTCCGGCGACAGCCGCAGCCCGCGCACCAGGGTTGGCCAGGCGCCTTGCGGTCGGGCCCGGTCGATGCCCTCGAGGGTCGGCGCTACGGCTTCGGTGTTCACGACGCGGCCTCGGTCTCGCGTCGCTGTACGGAGCCGTCGTCGGCTACGGCGTCCGCGCGCCGCTGCTCGCGCAGGACCGCCTCGTCGGCGTAGGCGGTCACCAGCCGGGCGTAGCCGGGCACGGTGGCCAGCAGCCGCTCGTGGGAACCGATGGCCTCCACGCGGCCGTGCTGGAGAAAGATGATCTCGTCAGCCAGCAGGATGGTGGCCTGGCGGTAGGCGACCACGGCGATGGTCGAGGGCAGGTCGGCGTCGCGCAGCCCGTGCAGGATCGCGGCTTCGACGGTGGTGTCGACGCTGGAGGTGGCGTCGTCGAGGATCAGCAGCCGAGGGCGACGAATGAGTGCCCGCGCCAGCGCGACGCGTTGACGTTGCCCGCCTGACAGCGAGGTGCCGCGCTCGCCGACGACGGTGTCGTAGCCGTCCGGCAGCGCGCAGATGAAGCCGTCGGCCTGCGCCAGCTCGCTGGCGATCCGAACCTGTTCATCGGAGAAGCGGTCGCCAAGCGTGATGTTGCCGCGCACCGTGTCGTCGAACAGGAACGAGTGCTGGAAGACGATGGCCACGCTGCGCGACAGCGCTCCTCGGGCCAGCGTCCGCACATCCTGCCCGTCCAGGTGGACGGCGCCGCGCGAAGGATCGGCGAGACGCACCAGCAGCGTCGCGATGGTGGACTTTCCGGCGCCGGTGGGACCGACGATGGCGATGGTGCGCCCTGGCGTCGCGGTGAACGTCACGTCGTGCAGGACAGACGAGCTGCGCTGACCGTCGGGCGACTCGTAGGCGAAGCCGACCTCGACCAGGTCGGCCGCCGCCGGGCCGCTGGAGTCCGACCCCTCGCCAGCGCCGTAGGCAAGGTCGCTGCTGACGGCGAGCACGCTTTGGACACGCTCCCAGCCAACCACCGCGCGTGGCATGTCCGACAGCACCCAGCCAATGGCCCGGATGGGGAAGGCCAACAGGGTGAACAGGTAGGCGAACTGCACCAGGTCGCCCTCGGACAGGTCGCCGGTCGAGATGCGCCACACCCCCACGGCCAGAATCAGCAGCACCCCCACGGTCGGCAGCGCCTCCATCAGCGGGTCGAACAGGGCGCGGATCTTTCCGTAGCGCACCAGCTCGTCGCGCAACCGCTGCGCCTCGACCTCGAAGCGCTCGGTCTCGGCGACCTCCCGCCCCAGCGTCTTGACCACCAGCGCGCCGTCGAAGCTTTCATGGGCGACCGAGGAGACGTCAGCGCGCCGCTGCTGGGCTCGGGTGGCCGGTTCCTCCAGTGCCCGGTTGTAGCGCCAGTTCAACACCGCGATGGCCGGTCCCACCAGGAACCCGACGGCCGCCAGGAACACGTCGGCGCGTAGCAGCAGAACCGCGGTGATCAGCAGCATCAGCACGACGCCGCAGGAAAAGGGGAACGGGGCGATCGGCCAGAACGCCGCCTCGACGTCGGAGTTGGCGTGGGCCAGCAGCGTCCCCGTCGAGTGGCGGCGGTGCCACGACAGCGGTAGCTGCTGGTACTGGCGCGACACCCGCTCGCGGTAGGTGGCCTGCAGCTTCACCTGCATGTAGGTGGCGCCGATGCGGCGGGCCACGATCCCGATCGCCTTGATCAGCGCCACGCCGAGGATCGCCGTCGCCGCCAGCACCAGCGTGCCCTGGGTCACAGCCGCGCCGGCATAGGCCGGCACGATGACGCGGTCGGTGACCTGCCCGAAGACCGTTGCCGACGCGACCGTCATCCCGCCGTACACCGCGGCGCCAACGAATGCGATGGCGAAGGGCTTCGGTTCGGTGAGGACGGCCCGCCCGAGGATGCGCATCCCCCGGCGCACCACGCCTGGTCCGGCGACGGCGGAGGCGACGACGTCGCGGCCTGGGTCGGCGACGGTCTCCTCTGCGGCGACCGCCTCGTCGGTGGACAACACACGCTCCTGCTAGGTGGACAGCCGATCTACGCTAGCGCTCCGCCGATGACCATGGCCCTGTCGTGGTGGACCACCCTGGCGGAGGCGGCCGTCAGGTCGACTCGAGCAGGCCGCGCTCGACGACCGTCGGAGCGTGCATCGAGCGGTAGCCGACCGTGTCGAAACGCACTACCACCGTCTCGCCTTCGATGCGCTGCACCGAGCCGGCACCCCACTGAAGGTGGCGGACGGACTGTCCCGCCGCGAATGGCCCGCCCCGGTCGGCCTTGATCCGCTCCTGCTGGGCGCGTTCGTCCCAGTCGTCGGTGCTTCGCCGCTGCGCGATGCGCAGGCAGTTGTCGCAGCGAAGGCACAGCTCGCCGGGGTAGTCGTCGCCGAGGTAGTTCAGCAGGTAGCGGCGCCGGCAGGAGGTGGATTCGGCGTAATCGGCCACCATGTCCAGCCGCGAGTCCTCCACCTTCACCTGGGTCGCCTGGTGCGAGGCGATGGTCTCCATCGCCTCGGCGGGCTCGCCCCGAAAGCGGATCCCGGACTTGAAGGTGGCGATGAAGCCGAAGCGCTCCAGGTCCTCCAGCAGGGTTGCGGCTCCCGACCGCGCGACGCCGGCGACCTCGGTGAGGCGCGCCAGCACGTCGGGCGCTGCCGTCGGGGTGTCGACCTGGCCCAGCAGGTGGATCATCTTGGCCACGGTCTTCTCCGAAGGGCGGCTACGCCGGTGCAGGTGGTCGTGGACGGAGCGGTCCTCGGGTCGGTACAGCAGCACGCAGTCGGCGGGCTCGTCGTCGCGCCCGGCCCGTCCCGCCTCCTGCCAGTACGCCTCCAACGAGTCGGGTATGGTGCGGTGGATCACGGTGCGGATGTTGGACTTGTCGATGCCCATGCCGAACGCGCTGGTGGCGCACAGGATCCGCAGCTGTTCGGACAGGAAGCCGGTCTGCACCTCCTCGCGCAGCGACCGCTCCATGCCACCGTGGTAGTGCCCGGCCGGCAGCCCCAACGCCAGCAGGGCCAGCGCGGTCTCCTCGGACTCGCGGCGGGTGGTGCAGTACACGACCGCTACGCCTTGAAAGCCGGGGTCGCGGATGCCGGGCAGCAGCTCGAAGATGAGCTCGGCGAGCTCACGGTCGCGCCGGTCCGGTTTGGTGACATGCACCACCCCCAGGTACAGGTTGGCGCGGTCGAAGCCACGGGCGACCAACACCGGGTCCTTGAGGCGTAGCTCCGCGGCGACGTCGCGGCGCACCGCTTCGGGCGCCGTGGCCGTCAACGCGAGCACGGGCGGGCGCCCCATGGCCTGGGCGGCGTCGGCGAGCTCGCGGTACGCGGGCCGGAAGTCAAAGCCCCACTCCGAGATGCAGTGGGCTTCGTCGATGCAGAACAGGTCGACGTCGGTGGCCGCCAGAGCCCTGCGAAGATCCGGTCGAACGAGCTGCTCTGGCGTGGTGAACAAGAAGTCGAAGTGGCCCGCTCGCAGATCCTCCAGCAGGCGTTCGCGCTGCTCGCCACGGACGTTGCCGCTGATCGCGGCGACCCGTTCGGCGTGCCCGTTCCCAGCCTCCGACAGCCGCCTGACCTGGTCGTGCATCAGCGCCAACAGCGGTGTGGCGACGACCGTGGTGCCACACAACAGCGCGCCGGCGAGCTGGTAGACCAGCGTCTTACCCCCACCGGTGGGCAGGACGGCGACCACGTCGCGGCCGGCCAGCACGGCCTCGAGGGCTTCGCGCTGACCGGGCCGGAAGCTGGGATGCTGCGGGAACCGGGCAGCCAGTTCGCGGTCGAGGTCGCGGGCGTTCGGCATGGAGCCCCCTCCTACCCCGCCGCGCGGCGCCGCAACGCATGGTGGCTACAGTTTGTGTATGGCCGCGCACCCCCCTGCAGGGCTGGGCCGGCGGCGGCCCGCCGCCGCCGGCATGGTCGCC
>JALZLF010000137.1 GCA_030858865.1 Actinomycetota bacterium
CCCACCAGCAGCAACAGGGTGACCAGCAGCGCGGCCACCCAACCCGGCATCACCAGCGCCAGCAGGAATCCCAGCGTGATCAGCAGGCCTTGCAGGCCCAGCCAGCCGAGCACGGCGGCGCCCACGAAGGCCCCGATGCCCATGGCCTTCGGCTTGATGCCGGCCAGAAGCTCAGCTTTGGCCAGGGCGATCTCTGCCTTGACCAGCGCCGAAACGTCTTCGGCGACGGCCTTGCCTGCCGGTCCGACGCCCACGGTGGGCCGGCCGCCGAGCCAGCGTCGCCAGTCCCCAGGCGGGCCGCCACCGGGAGGCGGGCCGCTGGTCGAGGCCGGCAGAGCCGGTTGCTGCGTTGCGGCGGTCATCCTGAGTCGACTCTTTCTTCGTGGTCGCGCCGGTCGGGTTCGCGTCGGCGCGCCAAGGACGACGCGCCTCCGTTGCTTCGGTACCCGACTGCCCCCACCGTGACACGGGAAGACAGCGCTAAGGTGGAACCGGAACAAAGTGCTTCCCGGATGGGCTGGTTGGGCGTACCCTCATTACGAGGATCTAACGGCAGACACGACCGGGAGCATCCTCCGAAGTTGGACAGCCTCCACGCACGCGGCGACCGGCCGCCGCGTGCCACAGCATCGCAGACTCCCGGGCCACAGTCGCCTGGTGTGTTGCCGCTTTTCCGGGCTCCGCGCCGCGCCGGCTCCCCCGGAACCAGGAGAGGGTGAAGGCGACCGTGCCACCTGTTGTCGAGGAGATGCCGCTGCACGACCACGTGCAGCTGTACCTCCGGGAGATGGCCCGCACGGCGCTGCTCACGGCTGAGGAAGAAGTCGACCTCGCCAAGCGCTACGAGGCCGGGTTGGAGGCCGAGCGGCTACTGGCCGAGCGCAAGCGCGTGGCGGCGGCGCGCAAGCGCCAGCTCAATCTGGTCGACCGGGACGGCAAGCGCGCCAAGGAACGTCTGGTGCAGGCCAACCTGCGACTGGTCGTCTCGGTGGCCAAGCGCTACCAGGGACAGGGGCTGCCGCTGCTCGACCTGATCCAGGAGGGCAACCTGGGCCTGCTGCGAGCGGTGGAGAAGTTCGACTACCGCCGCGGCTACAAGTTCTCCACCTACGCGACCTGGTGGATCCGTCAGGCGGTCGGTCGCGGGGTCGCGGACAAGGGCCGCACCATCCGGTTGCCGGTGCACATGATGGAGCGCGTCCGCCGGGCGTTGTCCATGCAGCGCGATTTGGCTGAGGCCCTCGGTCGCGAGCCCGCGCTGGAAGAGCTCGCCGCCGAGCTCGGTGAGGACATCGCCACCGTGGAGGAGCTGCTGACCTACGCGCGCACGCCAACGTCGCTGGAGACCCCCGTCGGCGAGGACGGCGACGCCGAGCTGGGCGACTTCATCGAGGACCGCAACGCCGACGACCCGCTGGAAGTCGCGGCGAAGGGCTTGGCGCGCCAGGAGCTGCTTGACGTGGTTGCCGGACTGCCGGAGCGCGAGCGGATCATCCTCGAGTTGCGCTTCGGCCTGCTGGACGGCGAGGCGCGCACCCTCGACGATGTCGGCCGCTACTTCGGTCTGACCCGCGAACGCATCCGCCAGCTGGAGGCACGCGCGCTGTCCAAGCTGCGTCACCCCTCGCGGGGTCGCGCGCTGTCCGACACCGCCGCCTGACCTGACGCCGGTTCGGCTGGTGGCTGCCGATCCCTTCGAGTTGGTGGTGGTGGACCCCGTACGCCGCGTGGCCGACGACGGCGGCCGACTGCTGCGCTGGGGCCTGCTCGGCACCGCGCGCATCACCCAGAACGCTCTGGCTCCGGCGATGCGCAAGGCCGGTCACGACCTGGCCGTGGTCGGTTCCCGATCGCTGCCGCGGGCACGCGCCTTCGCCGCGAGCAACGGGGTACGCCGGGGCTGCGGCTCCTACGAGGAGGTCGTCACCGCCGACGACGTCGACGCCGTCTACGTGGCCTTGCCCAACGACGCCCACGAGGAGTGGACGATCGCCGCGCTGCGGGCTGGCAAGCACGTGCTGTGCGAGAAGCCGCTGTCGACCGACGCCGCCTCGGCCGGCCGCATGGCAGCTGCCGCGGTGACCAGCGGACGGGTGCTCATGGAGGCGGTCATGACCCGCTTCCACCCCCGGACCGTCGCGCTGCTGGAGTTGGTGCACAGCGGTGAGCTCGGCAGCCTGCGACTGCTCCATGCCACCTTCGCGTTTCCCATGCGGCGTCCCGGCGACTACCGCTCGCATCCCCAGCGCGGAGGTGGGGCGCTGCTGGATGTCGGGATATACGGCGTGGCGATGGCGCGCTGGCTGGTGAGCGAGGAGCCCGACGGCGTCCAGGCCGTGACGCGCCGCTGGGCGACCGGCGTGGACGGGACCACCTCGGCGTTGCTGAGCTTCCCGGGCGGGGCCGTGGCCTCGATCGACGCCTCGTTCGACACCGCCCAGCAGCAGGCGCTGCAGCTCGTCGGCACTGAGGGCACCTTGCGGGTGCCCTCGCCGTTCGGGGCCAGTCCCGACGTCGATGCGGTCATCCTGCGAGGCGACGAGGTCGTTGGCTCGTGGCGCGCCGACCATTACGAACGGATGGTCAGCGCCTTCGCCGACGCCGCCGCGACCGGCTCGACGGCCCCGCTGCCGGCAGATGACGCGGTCGCAACCGCGACCGTCCTGGACGCCATCCGCGAGGCCGCCGGCTGACACTCGTCGTTAGGATGCGGCGCCAACCCACCGACCGGAGGACGTATGGCCAAGTTCGTGGCGTTGTACGACAAGCCAAACGACGTGGACGGTTTTGAAGCGCACTACCGCAGCACCCACCTGCCGATCGTCGCGCAGTGGCCCGGCGTGCAGTCGATGAGCACCACGCGGATCACGGGCACCCCACGCGGCGCCGACGCGCCGTACTACCTGATGTTGGTGGCCGAGTGGGCCACCGACGAGGAGATGGCGGCCGCGCTGCGCAGCGAGCCGGGCATGGCGTCGGCCAAGGACGCCAAGGCGATGGCCGAGCAGTTCGGGGTCACGCCGACGATGCTGCTCGGCGCCGACCTGTAGCGGCTGGCCTGGCTCACCCGCGCTAGCGTGGCTGGCATGTCTGCCCGGTCGCTGATGACGCGCGCCTGCTGGCTGGTCTTCAGCGCCGGCGTGGTGCTCGTCGGCCTGGCTGGTCCGGCCGCGGCGCACGGGCGTGGCAGCGACGCGACGAACTACCGCAGCCAGGTGACCAGCCAGCCCGACGTGCCGGGTGTGAGCTGGCAGGTCTACGGCAGCGACGAGTTCCTCAGCGTGACGAACACCTCCGACCGGGAGCTGACGGTCCTGGGTTACGAGGGTGAGCCGTACCTGCGGGTCGGGCCCGAGGGAGTGTTCGAGAACCGCGCGTCCGCGGCCACCTATCAGAACACCGACCGCTACGCCAACGTCGGTGAGCTGCCGCCGGACGTTGGGGCCAACGAGGAACCGCGCTGGCAGCAGGTCTCGGACGCCAATCGCTATTTGTGGCACGACCACCGGGCGCACTGGATGAGCCAGAACCTGCCGCCGTCGGTCACCGACCCGAACACCGAAACCGTCGTGCAGCAGTGGGAGGTGCCCTTCACCATCGACGGCCGCGAGCGCACCGTCGAGGGAGAGCTGCGCTGGATTCCGACGCCGTCGGCAGCCGTGTGGCTCGCGGCCGCGCTGCTCCTCACCGCGCCGGCGCTGCTGGGGCTTCGCCGGTTGCGCTCGTCGTCCGACGACGGCTGGGTCATGCCACTGGCAAGGCCCGCGGCGGTCGTGCTGGGGGTCGTGGCCCTGCTCAACCTGACCCACTTGGTCGACGACTTGTTCGCCGTCCCCCTACCTGGTCCGACGAAGGCGCTCGCCGCCGCGCAGACGGCGCTGTTCATCGGCATCGGCGCCTTCGGGGCGCTGCGAGGCTGGCAGGGGCGAGACGGTGCCTTCACCGCGCTGGGCGTCGGTGCGGGCGCGATCCTGATCGGTCAGGGCGTGCTGTACGGCAGCGTGCTGACGACCTCGCAGGCGGCGACGTTGTTCCCCGAGGTCGCGGCTCGCTTGGTGGTCGCGCTGTCGATCGTCCAGGCGCTGCCGGTCGGCGCGGTCGCGGTGCTCGGCAACCGCCGCCTGGCGGCGAGGGCGCAGCCGACGCGGTCCGAGGCTGCCGCCGCCACGTGAGCGACCCGGTCGGCCTGGTCGTCACCGACCTCGACGGCACGTTGTGGGACGCTCAGGAGCGCATCCACGACCGAACGCTGGACGCCCTTCGGACGCTGAAACGCCGGGGGACGCCCCTGCTGGTCGCCACCGGCCGGCGCCGGCGCAGCGCCGCCACCGGCCTGGCCCGCGAGGGGCTTGCCCCTCCTGCCGTGGTGCTCGACGGCGCGCTGGGCGTCGACCTGACGACGGGGCGGGTGTTCCACGAGGCCGCCTTCGAACCGCCCGACGCCGTGGCGGTTGTGGACATCCTGGCCTCGCTGGGTCTGTCGCCGTGCCTGCAGGTCGTGCGCGACGACGCCGACGTGGTCGCCGGACCCGAGCCATCGACGCATCCTCGGCATGTGGAGCTGATCGGCGAGCGGCTCGCGCGCGACGACGTTGGCAGGGTGGCCGCCGCCGAGACGGTCCTTGGCTTCACCATCGCGGGCCGCCCACCGCGGCTGCTGCACGGGGTCGTCGCGGCGGTCGCCGACGCCGCCGACGCGGTGGTCACCCGCGACCTGTTCTACGGCGGCGCCACGCTGACCGTGCGGCCGAGGGGGGTCAGCAAGTGGGAGGGCGTCCTGGCGTTCTGCGCCGACCAGGGCATCGACCCGGGCGGCGTGCTGGCGCTCGGCGACGGCGAGAACGACTTGGAGCTGCTTGGCGGAGCGGCCGTGGCCTGCGTGGTGTCCGACGGCTGCGAACAGGCGCTGGCGCTGGCCGACCACGTCATCGGCCCGGCCAGCGAAGGCGGCTGGTGCGCCGTGCTCGACCACTGCTGAGCGTCCCCTTTGTAGTCAGCTCCTGCGCGTCAGCGTCGTGAGGTAGCCGGGTTGATTGGGGTCGACGTGCGGCACACCCTCCACCGAGGCGAACGCCCGGTCGGCGGACACGAGCGCGCTGGCCCCACGCCGCACTGCCGCCGCGGCCAGCACCGCATCGAAGGCTCCCAGTCGATCGTTTCCGGCGAAGACAGACAGGCCGTCCTTCAGGTCCTGCTCGTCAACGACCATGAGCGGTGCGAGAAGCCGCGCGAAGTCGTTGGCGAGCTCGGCGGCGTCGAACCGGCCGCGGCGACGGCCGCGAACGTGGGCGAACTCCTGGATCACCTCAGGAGTGGTCGTGGCCCGCAAACGCCCGTCACGCACGGTCGCGACGAGCTCGCGGCAGGGCTGTCGCAATGGGTGGTCATGGCCCACCGCGTACACCAGGACGGTGGTGTCGACGACGATCATGCGTGGCGCGCACGCGCCACGG
The DNA here is from genome assembly GCA_030858865.1 of Actinomycetota bacterium. Lineage (GTDB taxonomy): Bacteria > Actinomycetota > Nitriliruptoria > Euzebyales > Egibacteraceae > JACCTL01. The sequence goes on from JALZLF010000137.1 coordinate 5,454, forward strand.
CGAGCTCGGCGCGCAGCTCGTCCAGGTCGGCAACGGGCATGGATTGTGCAGCGAGCACGCGGTCGCCCGCGGCGCGGCGTTCCTCAGCGGTGGTGGGATAGGCGGCGTCCAGCGCCTCGCGTACGAGCACGGCGACCGCCACACCGCGACGGCTGGCCTCGACCTCCAGCCGACGATGCCGCTCGTCGTCGATGAGCACCTGCAACCGGCGGGTCAGCATGCTCATACGGTAGCAAGCTCATGCCAACATCGTGGAGGCACACCACCGTCGCCAATTCGATGGTGTGGCGGGCCCTCCCCGGTGGCCGGGACGCTGGACCATTTGCCCTCGTCGGCGATGCCGCGGAAGTGAACTCACCAGGATCAGGCTGCTGTTGCTCGACGTCGGGCGACGCCAGGGCCGCCAGGTCAGCGGGTGAACTGCCAGATCGCGGCCAGCACGGCCACCGCCACGACGAGCGCGCGCAGCGGTCCGGCGGGCAGGCGCCGGCCGTAGCGGCCGCCAAGGCCCCCGCCGATGGTGGCGCCAACGGCGATGAGGGCCGCGAGCTGCCAGTCGACGTCGGCGATGAGGACGAACAGTACCGACGACACCAGGTTGGCCACGCCGGCGAGCACGTTCTTGATGCCGTTCACCTCGTTCATCTGGCCCTCGACGAACATCCCGAGCAGCGCGAGCAGGATCACACCCTGCGCGGCGCCGAAATAGCCCCCGTACACCCCTGTCGCCGCCACGCCGGCCAGCAGCCACGGGCCCGCACGCACCGGCGCACGCGAGCCCGAACCGTCGTCTGGGTCCACCACGGC
>JALZLF010000179.1 GCA_030858865.1 Actinomycetota bacterium
CCAGGTCGAAGCAGCGGGCACGGACCCAGCCCTCCAGGCCGGCGCCGTCAGGTGGCGACGCCCACAGCTCGGCGTAGACGGTCCGCAGCAGCGCCTCGACGTCGTCTGACGACCCAAGCAGGCGGCGCGCGCAGGCATAGGCGGCCGGCACGCTGCGGTGGTAGGCCTCCGCCAAAGCCAGGGGGTCTCGCTGCCGCAAGCCGGCCACGACCCCGCGCTCGTCGGCGCGGCGGTAGTCGGGACTCGGCGATTGCTGCACGGTGGCTTTCGGGTTGGACAACGCTGGCTCGGAACGTGGGTCGACCTCAGCGTAGAGCACGCTGCCGAGCAGACCGGGCTACCAGCCCCACGTGCCGGCCCCTCCTTTGAACGGTCCGACGACCTGGCTGCTGATCCACCCGCCGTAGAAGTCCCCGGCCTGCGCGTTGACCCGCTCGTCGTCGACGAAGCAGGCGTCCATGCGTCCCGGGTAGACGGCCAGATGGGCTTGCAGCGGCTCGAAGCCCGGCGAGGGGTTGGGGTAGAACCAGGCGGCGTCGCGTTCCACGCGGCCGCCGGCCTCGAGGGTGGTATACCTGGCGCGGCCCTTGAACTCGCAGAACGTCGTGCGGGCGGTGTCGGTGATGCGGCTGTGCGTGAACGCCGCCCTCGGCAGGTAGTAGACGGGCGGATGGCTGGTCTCCAGCACTCGCCAGCCGGCGTCGGTGTCGACCACGGTCACGCCGCCGAGAACGATTCGAAGGCGCCTGGAGGCGCGCTCAAGCCGCGGCGGGCGCGGATAGTCCCACACCGACTCCTGTCCGGGCCCCGGCTTGATCCGCTTCACGGCCCCCAGCGTAGAGCCGGGCGAGGGTAAAGCCTCGGCAATGGTGCCGTGGGACCGAGGTGCCCGTCGCGGGGCAGGGTACCGTGGACGTCAATACCCTTCGGTGGTTAGGAACGACGGTGGACCGGATCAAGCGCACGCGACTGCTCACGGGGGTGGTGGCCGTGGTGTTGCTCGTCTGGTTCTTCAGCGGACTCAACCAACCCGACGAGCAGGCCACCTACACCGAGTTCCGCCAGGCTGTGACCGAAGGACGGGTGGCAGAGGTCACCATCACGGGCCAGTCGGTGGAGGGCGAGTACAGCGACGGGGAGGTGTTCGCGACCACCCTGCCGCCAGAAGGCTATGTCGGCAGCAACGGCGTCGAGCCCTTCCTGCGCGACAACGACGTGCAGATCACGGCCCGCCCGGAAAGCAGTGGCGGACTGGCCGCGCTGCTGCTCAGCTTCGCCTTCCCGCTGCTGCTGTTCGTCGGCTTCTTCTGGTGGATGAGCCGCCAGACCCGCGGCCAGATGGGCGGGCTGACACAGATCGGCAAGTCCACCGCCAAGCTGTACAAGCCGCACGAGCCCAACACCCGCTTCGCTGACGTCGCCGGCTACGAGGAAGTCAAAGAAGAGGTCCAGGAAGTCGTCAGCTTCCTGCGCGAGCCCGACCGCTTTCGCAAGGCCGGCGCTGAGGTGCCCAAGGGAATGCTGCTGATCGGCCCTCCCGGCACCGGGAAGACGCTGCTGGCCCGCGCCACCGCCGGCGAGGCCGGCGTGCCGTTCATCACCGTGACGGGCTCGGACTTCATGGAGATGTTCGTCGGCGTCGGCGCCAGCCGTGTTCGCGACCTGTTCAAGACGGCCCGCGCCAACGCCCCGTGCATCATCTTCATCGACGAGCTGGACTCCATCGGCCGTAAGCGCGGCGCCGGCCTTGGTGGCTGTCACGATGAGCGCGAGCAGACCCTCAACCAGCTGTTGGGCGAGATCGACGGCTTCGCAGGCTCCGAGGGCGTCGTCATCATGGCCGCGACCAACCGACCCGACGTGCTGGACCCCGCGTTGCAGCGGCCCGGTCGCTTCGACCGCCAGATCGTGGTGCCCCTGCCGACCCTCGACGAGCGCGAGGAGATCCTGAAGGTCCACGCCAAGGGCAAGCCGATCGACGACGACGTCGATCTGCGCAACCTCGCGCGCGGAACGCCCGGCATGGCCGGTGCGGACTTGAAGAACCTGATCAACGAGGCCGCGCTCATCGCCGTGCGTTCGGACTCCGACCTGATCCGCATGCGCGACATCGAGCAGGCTCGCGAGCGCCATACGATCGGCCGTGAGCGTGCGGCGCTGCGACTCGACGAGGCGGAGAAGCGCGCGGTGGCCTACCACGAGGGTGGCCATGCCTTGGCGGCGTTTCTGGAGGAGGAGGCGGACCCGGTCTACAAGGTGACCGTGCTGCCGGTGGGGATGGCCCTTGGCGTGACGACCCAGCTGCCCATCGACGAGCGCCACATCTACCTGCGCACGTGGCTGGACGCCCGGCTGAAGGTGATGCTCGGTGGCCGCGCCGCCGAGTTGGTGGTGCTCGGTCAGCCGACTACCGGTGGGCAGCACGACCTGGTGCAGGCCACCAAGCTGGCCACCGCGATCGTCAAGGAGTTCGGCATGACCGACGCGCTCGGGCCGATCGCCTTCGGAGCCGAGCAGCAGGTGTTCCTCGGCGAGGAGCTCAGCCGTGGCCACGAGTACTCCGACAAGACCGCCGAGATCATCGACGCCGAGGTCCGCCGGATCCTCGGTGAGGCCCTCGACGCGGTCGTGAAGGACTTCACCGAGCTGCGGGCTGGCCTGGAGGCGATGGCCGACGAGCTGGTGGAACGTGAGTCGCTGACCGGCCAGGAGGCCCTGGACGCCGTGCGCGGCGCGCTGCCAGCCGATCAGCGGGTGCGCCTGCGTGGCAAGGCCACGGTGACTCGCATGCCCGAGTCGGTCAGCGACGCGATCCACGAGCAGTCCGACAAGGGCGCCGCATGATGCGGGGCACGTCCTCAAGCAGCGCAGCGGTAGGACACTGAACATGTCCTCAAGCAGCGCAGCGGTAGGACGCTCAAGGTGATGCGGATCGGTCTGGTCGGCGGGACCGGGAAGCTGGGGCGGGGGTTGGCGCTGCGCTTGGCCGGCGCCGGTCACCGGGTGTGGCTGGGTTCTCGCGACGCCGCCCGCGCCGAGCAGGTCGCGGCCAACCTCGGCATCGACGGCGTCAGCCCGGCGACCAACGCCGCCGCGTGTGCCGCCGCCGACATCGTCGTGGTCGTCGTGCCCTACCGCGGCCAGGCCTCCGTCCTGCGAGGCCTCGGAGAGCAGACCGCCGGCAAGCCGGTGGTGTCCGCGGTGGTGCCCCTCGCCGTTGACGCGGTCGGGCCGCGCCCGCTGGACGTTCCAGAGGGTTCGGCAGCCCAGCAGTGCCAGGCCCTGTTGGGCGCGGCGCGCGTCGTCGCCGGTTTGCAGTGGGTGCCCGCCCCGACCCTGCTCAAGCCCGACGCGGTTCTGGAGATGGACGTGCCCCTGTGCGGCGACGACGCCGCCGCCGTCGCTACTGCCGTCGAGCTGTGCGACGCCATCAAGGGGCTGCGCGCGTTCCATGCCGGGCCGTTGCGGCTGGCGCGCAGCCTGGAGGGCATGACCCCGCTGCTGATGTCGGTCAACCAGCGGTACCACGGACACACCAGCATGCGGTTTCCCGGGCTGGACCTGGCACGCGGCGGCGTTACGCAGTGAAGGTGTACACCAAGCGCGGCGACGACGGGACCACCGGTCTGCTGTACGGCGGCCGGGTGGACAAGGACGACCTGCGCACCGACGCCTACGGCACCATCGACGAGGCGGTGTCCGCGCTCGGCCTCGCCCGCGCGCAGCTGGATGGTCGCTGGCACGACCTGGTCCTGGCCACGCAACGCCAGCTGTTCGTGGTGGGCGCACAGCTGGCGACCCACAGCGATCACTGGGAGCAGCTCAGCGACGAGGTGTCGCGCGTCACGCCGACCATGGTCGACCGGCTCGAGCAGGGCATCGACGAGCTGGTCGAGCAGCATCCGCTGCCCGACGAGTTCGTCGTGCCGGGCCAGCAGCCGGCGGGTGCGGCGATCGACCTGGCGCGCACGATCATCCGACGTGCGGAGCGCGCCACCGTGGCGATGCGGCGCACCGACCTGTTGCCCGACGACCTGATCGTGCGCTACCTCAACCGTCTGTCGGACTACCTGTTCGTGCTCGCTCGCTGCGTTGAACGGGGGGAGTACCTGCCCACCCGCGAACGGTGAGGATCGTCTCGCTGGTCCCCAGCGTCACCGACACGCTGGCCGTCCTCGGTGCCGGCGACGCGGTCGTCGGCGTCACCGACTACTGCGTCCGCGGGGCTCCGGCCACCGCGCGGCGCGTCGGCGGGACCAAGAACCCCGCCGTCGACGAGATCGTGAGGCTGGGACCCGACGTGGTCGTCGCCAACGCCGAGGAGAACCGGGCGACGGACCTCGACGCGCTGCGAGCGGCCGGCCTCGACGTACGGGTCACCTATCCCAAGAGCGTCGAAGACGTCGCCGGGCTGCTGGTCGAGCTGGCGGATGTGATCGGCGCGGACGCCACGAAGATGGTCGACGAGCTGGCCGCCGGCGTCCGGGCTGCCGAACGGTTGCGGCCCGCCCTGCCGATTCCCACGCTCACCCTGGTGTGGCGCAAGCCCTGGATGGGGTTGGGCCTCGACACCTACGCCGACGACCTGCTGGGGCACTGCGGGTTTGTCAACGTGCTGACCGGCTGGCAGGACCGTTACCCGCGACTGGATCCGGCGTTGGTGCTGGCGCCCGACGTGGCGCTGCTGCCCAGCGAGCCGTACGCCTTCGGTGCGGATGACCTCGCCCCGGTGCGCGCCCTCCTTGGCCCCGTGCCCCACCGTTTCGTCGACGGCCAGCTGCTGACCTGGCATGGGCACCGCACCGCTCAGGCGCTGCGGACCTTCGCCGCGCTGGCCGCCGAGCTGGCCGGCGGCTAGTAGCTGTGCTCCGGGCCTGGGTAGTCGCCGGAGGCGACCTCGGCCGACAGGCTCTTGACCGCGTCGGTGATGACGCTGCGCAGGTCGGCGTAGGCCTTGGCGAAACGCGGGTGAGGGCCGGCGTTGAGGCCGAGCACGTCGTTGATGACCAGAACCTGCCCGTCGGTGTGCGGGCCCGCGCCGATACCGATCGTCGGCACGTCGACGGCCTCGGTGACGCGTCTGCCCACCTCGGCCGGCACCGCCTCCACCACGATGGAGAACACCCCGGCCCCAGCCAGCGCGAGCGCGTCGTCGAGCAGGCGCTCGGCGCCCTCGGCTTGGCGGCCCTGCACGCGGTAGCCGAGAAGGTTGACGCTCTGGGGCGTCAGGCCGATGTGGCCCATCACGGGGATACCGGCGTCCACCAGCCGCGTCACCAGCCCGGCGCAGCGCACCCCGCCCTCCAGCTTGACCGCCGACACGCCTGCCTCCTTGAGCAGGCGCCCGGCGGCTCGCATGCCGTCCTCTTCCGACACCTGGTAGCTCATGAACGGCAGGTCGCCGACCACAAGGGCCCGGTGGGCGCCCCGGCAGACAGCCGCGGCGTGGTGGATCATGTCGTCGAGTGTCACGGGTACCGTGGACGGATAGCCGAGCACGTTGTTGCCGAGCGAGTCGCCGACGAGCAGCAGCGGCAGGCCTGCCTGGTCCAGGATCTGCGCGGTGGGGTGGTCGTAGGCGGTGAGCATCAGGAAGCGTTCGCTGCGCGCCTTGTAGCCCTGGATGTCCTGAATGGTGATCGGGCTCTGATGTCCTACCGCTTCGCTACTTGAGGACGGGATTTGATGTCCTACCGCTTCGCTACTTGAGGACGGGCGTTGCTGGCTGGGCATGCTCATGACAACCCACTCCTGCCTGCCGGCCCGGTGACCGTCGTGCGGTCACGCCAGCGGGTCCAGCGGCGATGGCGAGAGGATACCCATTGCAGGTGCTGATCCAGCGTGTGCAACGAGCGGCCGTAACGGTCGGGCACGAGGTCAGCGGGCAGATCGGGACGGGCCTGCTCGCCCTGGTCGGGGTCGGCCGGAACTCGACCGACGCCGACGCCGCCTGGCTGGCGTCCAAGACGGTGGCGCTGCGGGTGTTCGGCGACGACGCCGGCAGGATGAACCGCTCCGTGGCTGACGTCGGTGGCGCGGTGCTGGCCGTGAGTCAGTTCACCTTGTACGGCGACGTGTCGCGGGGCCGGCGGCCTTCCTTCGTTGCCGCCGCCGACCCGGCGGACGGCCAACGCCTGTATGAGGCGTATTGCGCGGCGATCACGGTTCCGGTGGCCAAGGGAGTGTTCGGCGCGCACATGGTGATCGACCTGGTCGCCGACGGTCCGGTGACGATGCTGCTACGGCGAGAAACCCCTCGGTAATCGGAACAGGACATGAGGTGACCTCGTCGAAGTCTTATGGTTGTGACCGTTGTTGCACGATACGTCCGTTGTGAGAGTGCCCGGGGGGAACGTTCGTTGTGAGGTGCCCGGGGGGAGGTAGTCGGCTCGGTGAAGTGAGGAGCAGGCATGGGGTGGGAGGACGCTGAGGGCCCTGGCGCCGACATCGCCGCCGTGCTCGAGTCGACAGAGCGACGGTCGGCCGCAACCCGGCTGTGCCAGCTGGCGTCGGAGGCGTTGGACGCGGAAGTGACCTATCTGCCGGCCGGTTCCTCGCCCGACCCCGACAGCATCGACATCACCTTGCCTGGTCCCGACGGCGGCGACGCTGGCATCCTGCGCTTCGTCCGCCAACCCGACGGCGACGAGTACCCGGCGCAGCTGTACGAACTGGTCACCAAGCTGCTGAGCGAGCAGCTGGGGTGGTGGGAGCGCACCCAGGGTGCGTGGCGCACCAGGGTCGAGCGCATCCGTACCGTCCTCGCGGCGGACAGCATCCCGCTGGCCTTCCAACCCATCGTCGACCTGGCCGAAGAGTCCGTGGTCGGTGTGGAGGTGCTGGCACGTTTCCCAGGGCCTCCGCTGCGCGGGCCCGACCGCTGGTTCGCCGAGGCCAACGCCGTCGGGTTGGGCGTCGACCTGGAGATCCTGTCGATCCGTCAGGCGCTGGCGGCCCTGCCCGATCTGTCCCCGTCGCTGTACCTGTCGATCAACGTCTCACCGCTGGTGGCCGCGTCGCCATTGCTCCCCGACGTCCTGGCCGCCGCGCCGTTGGGGCGCCTGGTCCTTGAGATCACCGAACACGATCGCGTCGCCGACTACGACGGGTTGAACCGGCAGCTCGAGCCGTTGCGGCAGGCGGGCCTTCGCGTGGCCGTGGACGACGCCGGATCGGGGTTCGCCAGCTTCCGCCATGTGCTGAAGCTGTCACCGGACATCGTCAAGCTCGACATCAGCCTGGTACACGAGATCGACAACGACAGCCTCTTGCGAGCCCTCGGTTACACCTTGACCGCGTTCGCCTCGGCGCTGGGTGCTCAGGTGGTGGCCGAGGGCGTGGAGACCCAGCGCGAGGTCGACGCCCTGCGGTTCCTCGGTGTGCGTTTCGCTCAGGGCTACCATCTGGGTCGTCCCGTCGACCTTCGCGACGTCTCCCCGGGCCTCGACGTCCCGGTCGTCAGCCGGACCAGGCCTGCGTGATCGGCAGCCGGCGATCTTTGCCGAACGCCCGCGGCGTGATCTTCACGCCGGGAGCTGCCTGACGCCGCTTGTACTCGGCACGATCCACGAGGGCGATCACCCGGCGGACGGTGGCGGCGTCGTGGCCGTCGGCCACGATCTGGCGCACGGAACGGTCCTGCTCGACGTAGGCCTCCAGGATCAGGTCCAACTCGTCGTACGGCGGCAGGCTGTCGGTGTCGCGCTGGTCCGGGCGAAGCTCGGCAGACGGTGCCTTGTCCAGGATGGCGGGAGGGATCAGCCGGCCGCCGGCGGCGGTGTTGCGGTGGTGACACAGCTGGTACACCAGGGTCTTGGACACGTCCTTGATGACGGCGAAACCCCCTGCCATGTCGCCGTACAACGTCGAGTAGCCCACGGCGTACTCGCTCTTGTTGCCGGTCGCCAGGACGATGGCTTTGTGTCCTACCGCTTCGCTGCATGAGGACAGGTCCCCGCTTTTGTTGGACAGGGCCATGAGCAGCGTGCCCCGGATCCGCGACTGCAGGTTCTCCTCGGCCACCCCTGGGTCGGTCCCGGCGAACGGCTCGCGCAGCACTTCGTCGAACGCCCGCATCACTGGCTCGATCCCCAGCTCCAACCAGCCGATGCCCAGGTTCGCGGCCAAGGCCTTGGCGTCGATGAGGGAGGCGGACGATGAGTACGGCGACGGCATCGCCACCCCCGTGACCGCGTCGGGGCCGATGGCGTCGGCGGCCAGTGCCGCAACCAGCGCCGAGTCGATGCCTCCAGACAGCCCCAGCAGCGCGCGCATGAAACCGTTCTTGCGCAGGTAGTCACGGGTCCCCAGCACCAGCGCGGCGTAGACCTCGCCGACCGGGTCGAGGCGACCGTCGGGCTGCGGCAACGGCGCTGTGCCCGTTTCGCCCGCCGCCTCGTCCGCCTTCCCGGTGCCGGCATCGACGCAGAACAGCTGCTCGGTGAACTGCGCCGCCCGGGCGGTCACCCGGCCATTCGGGTCCATCACGAACGAGTCGCCGTCGAACACGACTTCGTCCTGGCCGCCGACGCAGTTCAAGTACGGAATCCAGGTGCGGCAGGCGGTGGCGTGATGGCGGGCCCAGCGCTCCCGCTCGGCGCGCTTGCCGCGGTGGTAGGGACTGGCGTTGAGGTTGAGCACCACGTCGGCGCCCTCGGCACAGGCCTGACCCACCGGACCACGCTCGCCCCACAGGTCCTCACAGATGGTGACGCCAACGCGGCCGCCGCCGGCGGCGATCACCACCGGGTCGACGCCCGGCGAGAAGTAGCGGTCCTCGTCGAACACTCCGTAGTTGGGCAGCCGCTGCTTGCGGTACACCGCCTCGACCTGCCCGTGGCGGCATACGGCCGCTGCGTTGGCCAGC
>JALZLF010000008.1 GCA_030858865.1 Actinomycetota bacterium
GCGCGAGGTCTGCGTCCGCCCCGGGTACGACGGGCTCGGCCACTTGGAGGGCGCGACCACGGCGGCGGTGACCGAGCTGTTGTTGCGCACCCGCGACGTGTACGGCACCGACGACCCGCCCGACACCCCGGTCGAGCAGCGGCGCACCGGTGGCCAGCGGTTCCACGACGCGCTGCGCGACGCTCTCACCGTGGCCTTGGACCGCCACCCCGGCAGCGTTGTGGGTGGGGTCAAGACCCACGTGGTGGTGTTCGCCGACCTGATGACCCTGCTGGGGCGTGACGATCTCGCCCGCATCCGCCCGCGGCTGTCCCAGACCGGCGTGATCGACCCCGAGACCGCCCGCCACCTGATCGCCACCACCGACCACGGGAAACGGGGCATGTGCCGTCGAACGTGGCTCTGGTCCGGCACGGTTGGCACGCGAAAGTCCAGGTCAGCGGCGGTCGCTGCGACCTCCGGCCCCGGGGCGGCACACCATCGAACCGCCTTCCAAGCTGGCAATGCCGGTTCGATCCCGGTCACCCGCTCCAGCTGTCTGTCGCACCTCGCGCAGCCCAGCCGCCGACGCTAGCCGAGGTCGACGCGCTGGCAACCGCCATCGCGCGCCCCGCTGGCGCATGCTCGTCGTCTTGGCCGCCTGGTCCGGCTGCGCTGGGGCGAGCTGGTCGGGCTCACCCGCGGCGACGCTGGCCGCCGGTGTCCTCTCCGCCTACATGACCAGGGCCGACTACATGAGACCCCGGAAGACGATCTCAACCGTCTCCCCATGAGCGAGCGTCGGTAGACGGCACTACCGATCGGTTGCGGGTCCTTCCGAAAGTGCTGGAGCGGCACCTATCATCCGGGCAAGGGTCGCTGTGCGCGGAGTACCTGGGACACTCTCGCCCAAGGCGCTGTGCGCCGTCCGGGAGGTGACGTCGGTGGACGAGGTTGAGTCGTTCCTCGCAGATGTTCTGCCGCGCTTGCGCGCGGAGGAGATCGCGCTGCACAACGGCGATCCGACCGATCGGATCGCCGTGTGGTCCCACATCGAGCCAGTGACGCTGTTTGGTGCTGCGGTCACCAAGATCGGCTGGGAGGGCATTCGCGCGACGTTCGAATGGCTCGGCACCAGATTCTCGAACTGCGAGGACTTCACGATCGAAGTCGTCGCGGCCGGCGTGAGCGGCGATCTCGGATACCTCGCTGCAATCGAACGCACGACTACGTCCGCCGATGGGCAACCGCCTGCCCCCTACGCATTGCGGGCGACGACCATCTTCCGACGCGAGGCCGGGTCCTGGCACGTGGTGCATCGCCACGGCGATTCGTTCCCTGACGACGCCGAGACCGTCGCGGCTCTTCGGCACGGAGACGCCGCGGCGGCGCCCGCCCAGTAGGCCGGGCGACGGCCGCAGCAGCTCCACTCACGTGCCCGGGAGCACCCGGACCTCTGCGTCGGGCAGCTTGCTCCACCAGTGCTCGTAACGCTGGTAGACCCGGGGCTCGCGGTCGGCCAGGAGAGCGACCAGCGTCCGGGCCTCCGCCGCGAGTCCGTCCCAGGCCTCGTCGGGGAGACGGCTGAAGGCGGTCGCCTCGATTCCTTGCTCGACCGGGCGCCAGACGCCGGCGACGCACCCGTCGACCAGCAGGGTCGGGAGCACGTCACCGTTCACGCGGATCACGAGCTTGCGGTAGTCCGGTGGGATGACACGCCTCCGGTCGACGTAGGCCAGCAGGATGCTGTCCCACATGGCCATCAGCCGGGGCGGGGCGGGCGTGTCCTCGTCCGGGCGCAGTGCGCCGGGGATGTCGAACAACTCCTCGCCGTTGGCCCCCTCCAGCCGCTCGAGGTCATCGGCGAGAGCCTGCAACGCCTTCCTCGCCCTGGCCCGCTGGACCATCGCGAACTGCGCCACGTCCGCCACCGACGCCGGCCCGAACCCCTCGAGGTAGCGCAGGACCAGCGTCTGAAGGGACTCGGCGGACACGTCCGGGTCCGCCAGCACCGGCCTGGTCCGGGGTGCGACGTACGACGGCCGGTAGCCGAACGACCACGGTCCTCCGGTGGGCGCGCGCAGCAGCGGCGCGTACTGCCGCAACCCCCACCATGCTCCGGGCATCGCCGGCGCGCCCAGCCGTTGCTCGAGCCAGGCCTCGTACTCCGCGGCCGTCCTAGGCTGGTCGGCGAACGCCAGCAGCTGTGGGACCAGCGCGTCGGCGTCCTGGACGGTCAGCCCGCTCGCCGTGAAGCGGTCGTCGCTGAGCTTGGCGGCACGCAGCGACGGCTCCGTGGCCTCCCGGAACGCCTGGTAGTCGTCGACGAGGACGGCATGCAGCGTCATCCGCACCATGTTCGACTTGACGACCGTGCCGTCGGCGAAGGCAGCGTCGAGGTTGGCCGGGTCGAAGTCGATCAGCCGGTTCCACAGCGCGAGGTACGGCGAGGCCGCCTGCTGCGCCTGCAGCGCGACCACGCGCCGTACCGCGTCGGCGACGCCGAGCGGCTCCCGCCCCAGCAGCAACTGCCGACCGAGCGTGGAGCGGTTGAGTCCCCGTGCGGTGATCCTCATGCCGGGATCGTCTCGTTCGTCATGTCACGCAGAACTCGTTGCCCTCGGATCGGCCCCGTCGTCGTCGTCAGCCTCGTCGGCCTCGTCGGCCAGGTGCGCCAGCCACTCGGCCAGGGCAGCCGCGTCGGAACAGTCTCAACGTCAGCTCGACACGAGTCAGCATGACCGGGACTTCGACTATCGGGTGCTGAGGAATCCGAGCACACGCTGGCCCAGCAGTGTGGCAGCGTCCTCGTCGTACGACGGCAGCGAGCTGTCGGCGAAGAGGTGCTGGTCGCCGGGGTAGAGGAACAGCTCCGCGCCCTCGGCCTCGTCAACGAGCGCGCGGGCGGCGTCGATGTCGCCCTCGTCGACGAAGAACGGGTCGGCGTCCATCGCATGCACCTGCACCGGCACTCCGTCCGGCCAGGGCGAGCCGAACTCCGAGACCGGGACACAGGCGTGGAACAGCAGCGCGCCGCGGACTCCCGCCCGGGTCTGGGCCAGCCTCTGCGCCGGGAGCACCCCCAGCGAGAAACCGCCGTAGACCAGCTCGGCTGGGAGCCCGTCGACGGCAGCGGTGCCGCGTTCGATGATCTCCCCGAAGCCGATCTCGTCAGCGTGGGCCACCCCCTCCTCGAGGGTAGCGAACGTGCGGCCGTCGTAGAGGTCGGGCGCGTGCACGGTGTGTCCGGCGTCGCGCAGCTGCTCGGCGAAGGCGAGGAAGCCCTTGGTCTGTCCCTGCGCGTGGTGGAACAACAACACCTCGGCCATGGCTCACGTGCCCTTCCGCGGGCTTGTGTGGGTGCACCCGGTGTGGGATTCCCTGGGAATGCTCCAATACATTAGAATGATCGGGCTGTTCCAATCTCGTTAACTGCGGGTTGGCCAGCCAACCATCTCGCGAAGGCGCTGCAGGTCGGCCTCGAGGCGGGCGATCGTGGCTGCCACCGACTCCTCTCGCCCGGCTGCCCGGCCCGAGCGAATCCGTCCCCTGACCAACGACGACACCGGCACGTCCAAGAGATCGGCCAGGCCTCGAGGGCCGCTGCGTCCTCGGTCGTCCAGGCGAACTGCAACCGGCACGGTCTTGGTCTGCCGGTTGGGTCTGATTGGTCGCGCGGTTGCGGGCATCGGCTCATCGCGGGTCACCTCCGCATCGGCCGCTACCTGTTCTACGACCTCTCGTGCAATGCTCACGACTGCCCCTCTCCGCAGATTCGCCGATCCGTTGCGTTTGCCCGCCACGCCCTTGCGCCCCACCAGCCGCCTGGCCCACGGTCGCCGACACCGTGGCAGAGACCCGCCGGACCCGCGAGGCTTCGTGATCGTCCGCGAGGCGTCCGCGATGGTGGGAGCCTTGGGACAACCCCGCCGCGCCCGCCGGTCATCGTCCCAGCCCGCCGTGGCCTGATTCACGCTCCGCCGACGCGCTGTCCCATCAACCGCACCACCCGAGGAGGTACCGCCATGAGCACCACGACCGTCTCCCAGCCCAGCGCCGACGCGAAGATCGGCCTGCGCATCCACGCCGCTGTCACCGTTGCCGTCATCGCGCTGCTGGTTGCCATCAACCTGCTGACCGTCCCCGAGTTGCTGTGGTTCTTCTTCCCCATGGCGGGCATGAGCGCCGGTCTCGGCGTCCACTACCTGGTCGGCCACTGGCTGCCTAACCGACAGGCTCGCCGATCCCGAGACGCGTGACCTTCTCCACCGGGCACGCATCGGGCCCGCAGGCCACAACCTGCGGGCCTTCCGCCGTCCGTCAGGCGGTCGTTGCGTCAGCCAGAGACATCACGTGACCGGGGTCGGCACCGGGCGAGAGGAGTCTGGAGTTCGTTCATAACGCGTCAGCCGGCAGCAGCACGAAGCTGCCGTTGGTGAGCGGTACCAGTGTCCGGAAGTCGCGTTCATCGAAGGTGAGCACGCGACGAGTGCCGAACCGACCCGCCAGCACGACCACGGACAGGTCCGCGAGGCCGACGGCGAGGTCGTCGTACCGCTCGTCCAGCTCGGCGACCAATCCGTGTTCGGCGCGAGTCAACCCCTCGACCCGGAATCGACCTGCGGCCACATCCTGGATGAACCTGCGGGCAGCAAGCGCTCCGCCACGTCGGCGGAGGAGGTAGTCGACCTCGGCGGACACCGGCGCTGGGACGACCAGGTCACCCAACTCCGACCGAAGCACGTGATGAACCGGCTCGTGCGCGGGGTCCCGGGCGTCGCCGAGTGCGACAAGCGGTGCGGCGTCGATGATCAGCGTCACTCGCCGAACCCTTCGAGCAGCTCCTCCTCCGCAACGGCTGCGACCGACGAACCGTCACCGGCCCAGACCCCGGCCAGAGCGAAGTCCCGGTCGACCGGCCGGGCCTGTTCATAGGCGGCGATGGCGCTTCGCACGATCTCCGCCTGACTCCGCCCCTCTGCGGCAGCCAGGCGACGCAGTCGGCGGACATCGTCCTCGCTCAGATACAGGCTGGTCTTTCGCACCAATGTAGGGTAGCACGTAGGGTGAAGTTCGGCGGTTCGCCGCCGTGGTCAGCGCGGGTAGTACAGCCAGGGCTCCTTGAGGTCGAAGAACTCCGGCACTCCGACGCTGAGCGCGTCCATCTCTTCCATCTGGGCCTTCAACTCCGGGGGCGGCTCCTTGCTCTCCCCTTCACGGGCCGCCGCCTCGGAAGCGAAGTACAGCGTCATCGTGTACGCGCCACCGTCGTGTTCTGCGGCCACGCTGCCGAGGATGTCGGGACGGAAGGCCGCCCACTCCTCGGAGTCTTGCTCCATGAGCTCCCACGCGCGGGCAGGGTCACTGCCGCGGCCTTGGATGACCTGGACGAAGCCAGCGTCGTCCGGTTCACCGACGATGTCGACCGCGACGTGGCGGCTGTCGCGGAAGGTGGCCTCCCCGCTGAACAGCTTGGCGGTCTCCGCCCACCACTCGCCCTGCTCGGGTCGCTCACTGTTGCGGCGAGCCGCCTCCTCGGATTCGAACCGCGCCAACGCGACGAACCTGCCGTCGTCGGTCACCCCGGCGGTCGAGCCGAGCCAGCCGGAGGCACCGGGTGCCAAGTCCTGAGCCCACCGATCGAGCGCGGCGCGTACCTGCTTAGCGTCGGACACGTGCCCCTGGATCACCTGAACGAACATCGCAATCTCCTCTGACAGACCTGTCGTCCCATGTTCCCCGCGTCCAGACTCTACGACTGATCGGCTTCGATGCGGTCCTGGACAGAGTGGTGTACGAAGGCGGCCCGTAGCACAGGCCCATGCCGCCCGGTGCGCGTGGCTGGACGCCGAGCCCAGCTGGTTTCGAGCGACTGGCGCCGATGAGTCTTGGGCCGGCGCACGGTCTACATGGTCACGACTGCGGATGAGGACCAGCCGTGAACAGCGAGGAGCGACATGACCGCCGAGAACACTGCGAAGGCTGGACGGCGCGAGTGGATCGGGCTCGCGGTGCTGGCGCTCGCCTGCCTGCTGTACGTGATGGACCTGACGGTGCTGCACCTGGCCGTCCCTGCCATCAGTGCCGACTTGCAGCCCAGCAGCGCCCAACTGCTGTGGATCATCGACATCTACGGCTTCTTCGTCGCCGGCTCGCTGATCACCATGGGCACGCTGGGCGACCGGATCGGCCGCCGCAAGTTGCTGCTCACCGGCGCGGCCGCGTTCGGCGTCGTCTCGCTGATCGCCGCGCTCTCGCCGAGCGCCGAGATGCTCGTCGTGAGCAGAGCGCTGCTCGGGATCGCCGGTGCCACCCTGGCGCCATCGACCCTGTCGCTGATCTTTCACATGTTTCCCGACCCGAGGCAGCGATCGGCGGCCATCGGGGTTTGGATCGGCAGCTTCTCAGCTGGCACTGCGGTCGGCCCTGTGCTCGGCGGGCTGATGCTCGAAAAGTTCTGGTGGGGGTCGGTCTTCCTGTTGGCGTTGCCGGTCATGGCTCTGCTGCTGGTGCTAGGACCTCGGCTGCTCCCCGAGTACCGCGATCCTGAGGCCGGGCGGCTCGACGTGGTCAGCGCGGCGATGTCGGTGCTCGCCGTGCTGGCGGTGATCTACGGACTCAAGGAGATCGCCCAGGACGGCGTCGGACTGACCCGCTTGGTCTTGATCGCGGCTGGGCTGGCGATCGGCGTGGCGTTCGTGCGCCGCCAGAGAAGGTTGGCGGATCCGATGATCGACGTCGGGCTGTTCAAGATCACCGCGTTCAACTCGTCGCTGGCAACCAACTTCCTGGCCATCTTCGTCGCCGTCGGCTACTTCCTGTTCGTCGCGCAGTACCTGCAGCTGGTGATCGGGCTGTCGCCGCTCGAGGCTGGCCTGTGGTCATTGCCGTCCGCCTTCGGGTTCATCGTGGGATCCCAGCTTGGTCCACGGATCGTGCGCCGGGTCCGCCCGGCTTACGTGATCGGTGCGGGCCTTGCCCTGTCGTCCGTCGGCCTCGCGGTGCTCACCCAGGTCGGTGCCTCCGGCGGCCTTGTCCCCCTCGTCGCTGGTTCGCTCATCATCTCGCTGGGACTGGCCCCGGTGTTCGGTCTGACGACCGAGTTGATCGTCGGGTCCGCTCCTCCTGAGCGGGCCGGGGCAGCTTCGGGGATCTCGGAGACCGCCGCCGAGCTCGGCGGTGCGCTCGGCATCGCGATCCTTGGCAGCATCGGCGTGGCGATCTACCGCGGCGAGCTGGCCAACCGGCTTCCGGCCGACGTCCCGCCCGAGGCGGCGGCGATCGCTCGGGACACGCTCGGCAGCGCCGTGGCCGTCGCGGCGGAGCTACCCGACCAGCTCGGCGCGGCGGTCCTGGCCACCGCGCGCGAAGCGTTCGTCCACGGGATGCAGCTGAGCTCCGCGATCGCCGCGGTGGTGGCGGCCGGGCTGGCGATCCTGGCCGTGGTCGCGCTGCGCGACCGCCCGACTACCAATGCCGAAGCGCGGGCGACGGCGGAGTCAGAGGCCCCGAGCACACCGGAGATGGAAGCGGTCACAACCCCGCCCGAGTCCTCGGGCTGTTGAGACCGCTGCGGCGTACAGCGTCGAAGTAAGCCGGCCGGCAGTACGCCGGTGGAGGTGTTGTACTTCGGCTGGACCGCTCATACTGGGACGTCACATCGCATCCCGGCGCAGACAAGTGATGCCCAGGAGGTTCGTGATGGCGGTCGTCGGGGCCATGCGACGCTCGCTGCGGCAGCTGGGGCGGGACGCAAGCCCGCCGCAACGGCTGGCGTACGTGGTGGGCGCGGTGCTGATCGGTGTCGGTCTGGTGCACTTGCTGGGGTTTGCGGTGCTTGGCGGTCCGTGGGTCGGTCCGGTCGCGTGGCGCAAGCCGTTCGCGTTCGGGGTCTCGTTCGGCCTGACGACCGTGACGCTCGCGTGGCTGTCGGGCTATCAGCACCTCGGCCGGCGCCTCCAGTGGTGGCTGCTCGCGCCGCTGGCCGGGGCGAACACCAGCGAGGTCGCCTGGGTGGGCGTGCAGCGGGCACGGGGTGTGGCCTCGCATTTCAACTTCGACACGACCCTCGACGCGGCGTTGTTCGTGGGCGGCGGGGTGGCCATCGTCGTGACCGTGGCGGTGATCCTGACGTTGACCGTGGGCTCGTTCGGTCGGGTCGACGGGCCGGCGGGCATGGCGGTGGCGATGCGGACCGGCCTGGTCTGCCTGGTCATCGCACAGTTGGCCGGTGGGCTGATGATCTACCAGGGCATCATCGCTGTGGAGGCGGGGGCGGCGCAGCTCACCACCTGGGGAGACGCGGGGATCATGAAGGTGCCGCACGCGGTCGGCATCCACGGCATCCAGGCACTGCCCGGCCTGGCGTGGCTGCTGAGCTTCTCCGCGTTTGACGTCGGGCGGCGGCGGATGATCGCCGCGGCTGCCAGTGGTGGGTACGCCGGGATCGTCGCGGTCAGCGTGATCCAGACGCTGTCCGGTCTGGCCCCGTGGGACCTGACGGCGATCACCGGCCCTGTGCTGGTGGTCTCGCTGGCCGGGTTCTGCGGTGCGGCCGTCGCGGCGCTGGTCGGCCTGCGAGGCGCGCGGCCGGCGCTGGCGTAACGCGTCGGGCAGACACGCTGCCATCGAGTCGGTCGAGCGGCGCTGGGATCGCGGGGGCAGACGCGCTGTTGCATCCCAGCGCATGGCTACATTCCGAACACACCCGGAGTGGATTACAACAGGCTGAGAACCGCGCTGGCCCGTCCGCGAGGCGCCAGGCCCCGGACCGCCCGGTCCAGCGTCGCCAGGGCGCCACCACGAGACAGGGCAAGGGCGAGCAGGTGCGCGTCGCTGACTTGGCGATGCCCGACGACCAGCGCCCTGTCGAGCTGAGCGCCTACCACGCCGCGAACGTCATCTGCCCAGAACTGGTGCCCGTCCACCCGGGTGATCTGGTCCAGCAGTTCGATGGCCGCAGCTGGCGGTACCGCATGGGGTATGACCGCCGCGTTCGAGGAGACTCGTACAAAGCCATTCTCCGTCGTTGGGCACGTCGCCCAGCCGAGGGGCTGGTGCTGCGAGAACCACGCGTGCGCAGTGGCGTGGTGAACGTGGGACGGCCATGCCAGCGCGACCAGAACGTTGACGTCCAGGAGCGTGACCCCGCCCTCATCGCTCGCGGTCACGCATCCTCGTCGAGCGCTCGGGCAACATCGTGCGGTGTGATCGGCGCCGCGTCGTCGGGGACGGCAAACATCGGGAAGTTCCCGGTGTGCCGGCGAGGAGCTGGACGCAGACCCAGGCGCGCGAGATCCGACAGCACCTTGCCGACCGCACGTCCCTCAGCATGGGCCAGCGCTCGTGCTGCGTGCAAGACGTCGTCGTCGATGGTCATGGTCGTGCGCATCAGCACATCATAGCATCACGGTCCGTGGAGAGATCCTGGCAACGAAAGGTCTTCTAGCTGTTCCCGCGAGTGGCATCCTCACTGCTCCTTACCACCCGTCCAGCCGGTCTCGGCGGCAAAGCGCACCGCCATCTCGGTCCGCTCCTCGGCCGAGGCCCTCTGGCTCAACACCGGCAAGAGGTCCTGCTCCTCCTCCTCGATGTGGTGGCGCAGCTCACCCACCATGCCGGCCTGCTTCCCGTCGTACCCCGGCGAGTCAGGGTCCTCAGCGAGCAACTCCCGCAGGACCGCCTCGATGTGGTGATGCTCGGCGGTTCCGTCCTTGACCTCGTCGGCTTCAGCGGCCTCGTAGCGTTCGATCGCCGGGTAGACGAAGCTCTCCTCGGCCTCGGAGTGTGGCAGCAGCAGGTCGCTGACCTGTTGCAACAACGCGATGGTGTCGGCCCCCTCCTCCTCCGCCTCGTCGAGCAGGCGTTCCACCTCTCGGTGCTGAGCCTTGATGAGGTCGACGATGTCGTCGGGCATGGTGACTCCTTCCATTCGGAGCTGTCGATGCGACCGCTACCAGTGG
The DNA here is from genome assembly GCA_030858865.1 of Actinomycetota bacterium. Taxonomy (GTDB): domain Bacteria; phylum Actinomycetota; class Nitriliruptoria; order Euzebyales; family Egibacteraceae; genus JACCTL01. The sequence goes on from JALZLF010000008.1 coordinate 9,942, forward strand.
GAGCGACCTCCTACCCTCGGTCGCCAGCACGAACACCACGGCGGGCGGCTGTGCGCGGCTTGTGGCGGTGAGGCGGCGCTCCTAGCATCCGCGCCGATGCGGGTGATTGAACTGTGGCGGTACCCGGTCAAGTCCCTGCAGGGCGAGCGGCTCGACTCGGTGCCGGTGACCGGGCAGGGCTTGGAGGGGGATCGCCAGTTCGCGATCTTCGACGCCGAGACCGGGTTGGGGTTGACCGCGCGGCGGGTGCCGCAGCTGCTGTTCGCCTCGGCACGCCTGCGTAGCGAGGGCGGTGTCGAGATCAGGTTGCCCGACGGCGCGATCGCCACCGGCGACGAGGCCCTGTCGACCTGGCTCGGGCGCGGCGTGCACCTGCGGTCGACCGCCGAGGACGTCACCCGTCGGTACGAAACCGTCGCCGACTTCGAACACGAGACGACCAGCAGGTGGCAGCCGTTCGACGGAGCCCACGGCGCATTCCACGATTCCCAGGGCGCCAACGTATCGCTGATGTCGATGGCGACGATCGGTGCCTGGGAGCCGCGGCGCTTCCGCAGCAACGTGATCCTGGCCGGCGACGACGAGGAGTCGTTCCTCAAGTCCCGAGTCGCCCTCGGCGAGGCCTTGCTCGACGTCGGCATGCGCATCAAGCGTTGCGTGATGGTGACCCGCCCGCAACCCGGCGACGTCCAACGCGACCTCGACGTGCTGCGCTCGATCCACCGGGAACGCGACGGTTTCCTGGCGGTCGGCGCGACCGTGGCACGGCAGGGAACCGTGACCGTCGGTGACAGGCTCCAGAAGGCGTAACGTTATGGACCGCCACGCCAAGGGCACGTCGCCCACGAGGTCTGGTGCGCCGCCGTCCAGGAGAGGTCCGTGACCGGTCGCCAGCGCGGGCAGTTCGTCCGCCGAACGCCACCCCCAGGCCCGCAGGGCGCGCGGGCTGGTGCTCCTGCTCGGCGCGGTCCTGATCGCCGCCCTCGTGGAGACCGGCACTCTGGCGTTCTACTGGTTTCCTCTGCTGACCGGTCTGACCTACCTCGTCGCGGCCGCGGCCAGCCGCAGCCGGGGGACGCTGTGGGCGCCCGGGCTCATCGTCACCGCGGTCGGGGTCAGCGCCGCGCTGTGGCTGCGCGAGGGACGGTCGGCCGACAGCTTTCAGTTTCTCGCCGTCGCCGTGCTGTCCCTCGGCCTCGGCGGTGTCGTGGCCGGGCTGCTCGCGACGCTGCGTGGCTTTGCGATCAGCGCGATGAGCGTCGCGTTGCCGGTGCTGCTGTTCGGGGCGTTCGCCCTCGCCGAGCAGCAGCGCATCGCGCCCTTCGCCGGCTCCACGTTGGTGTACGTGGCGCTGCTGGCGGTTTGGGGCGTGTTCGAGCTGCGACCCTCCAGCGCCTGAACGGCTTCGCGACAGCGGCTCGTGACGCGGCTGCGTACGCCTCCACCGGGCGCGCGTCGAACATCCGTCGTCGGGGCATGACTGGCCAACAGCGTCTCGTCGCAGTCTTGAAAGGAGCCGTCTGTTCGTGAATCGTTCCGCTGCCGCAGGTCCTAGGCGTTGGACGGCCTCGGAGATCCCTTCCCAGCGGGGTCGGACGATCCTGGTCACGGGAGCCACCGGCGGACTGGGGCTGGAGACCGCCCGGGCGCTGGCGGGCGCTGGTGCGCGAGTCGTGCTGGGTTCCCGCGACCCGCGGAAGGCGACCCGCACGATCGACGAGATCCATCGAGGGATACCCGACGCGCGCCTCGAGGCGCTGTCGCTGGACCTGGCCGACCTGGCGTCGGTGCACCTTGCCGCCGAGGAGTTCGCCGGCACGCATGAGCGTCTCGACGTGCTGGTGAACAACGCCGGGGTCATGGCGACGCCGCTGCTGCTGACCGCCGACGGTTTCGAGCTGCAGATCGGCACCAACCACCTCGGCCACTTC
>JALZLF010000079.1 GCA_030858865.1 Actinomycetota bacterium
ACGTTGTCCTGTTCGGGTGGGGCGAAGTCCAGGTGGTAGACGCTGCCGTCGGTGGGGCAGGTCCGGCGGTTGACGATGCGCCGCACGATCTCTGACTCAGGAACGTCGAAGCGCACCACGACGTCCAACGGCGTGCCGGCGTCAGCGAGGTGGTCCTCCAAGGCGATGGCCTGGGCGACCGTGCGCGGGAAGCCGTCCAGGACGAACCCCTGCTTGGCGTCGTCGCGGCGCATGCGGTCGGACACCATGCGCAGTACGACCTCGTCGGGGACCAGCTCTCCACGGTCCATGTACGTCTTGGCTTCCCGGCCGAGGTCGGTGTCCTGCGCGGCGTGCTCGCGGAACAGGTCGCCGGTGGCGATGCGCGGCACCTCGAACGCCCGCGCGATGTGCACGGCCTGGGTGCCCTTGCCGGCACCCGGTGGGCCGAGCAGCACGAGTCGCACGACGATCTCCTAAGCCTTGAGGAAGCCCTCATAGTGGCGTTGCAGCAGTTGGGACTCCAGCTGCTTCATCGTCTCCAGCCCAACGCCGACCACGATCAACAGCGTGGAGCCACCGAACGGGAACTGCACGCCGGCGATGCCAAGGACGATCAGCGGCAGGATGGCCAGGCCGGCCAGGTACAGCGAACCGGGCAGCGTGATGCGGGTCAGCACCCGGTCGAGGTACTCGGCGGTCGGCCGCCCGGGCCGGATGCCGGGGATGAACCCGCCGTATTTCTTCATGTTGTCGGCCACGTCGATCGGGTTGAACGTGATCGCCGTATAGAAGTACGCGAAGAAGATCACCATCACGAAGAACGTGGCGATGTACAGCGGGTGGTTTCCCTGGGTGAAATAGTTGTCGACGAACGTCTGGACGCCCGGGCGATTGATGATCGACGACAGCAGCGTCGGCAGGTACAGCAGTGACGACGCGAAGATGATCGGGATCACGCCCGACTGGTTGACCTTCAGCGGGATGTAGGTCGAGGTGCCGCCGTAGGTGCGACGGCCGACCTGGCGCTTGGCGTACTGCACCGGGATGCGCCGTTGACCCTGCTCGACGAAGACCACGCCGACGATCAGCAACAGGCCGACCAGCATCGTGATCGGAAACAGGATCTCACCGTTGTCGCGCTGCAGGATCGCGTTGCCCTGGCTGGGCAGCTCCGACACGATCGCCGAGAAGATGATCAGCGACATGCCGTTGCCGATGCCCCGCTGGGTGATGAGCTCGCCCAGCCACATGATGAAGGCGGTGCCGGCGGTCAACGTCAGCACCATCAGCATCCTGATAGGCACCGACGGATTGGGGATCAGGTTGGCGGCCTCGGCAATGCCCTGGAACAGCTGACCCGACTGGATCAGCACGATCAGCGCGGTGGACTGCAGGATCGCCAGCGCGATGGTGAGGTAACGCGTGTACTGGGTGATCCGCTTGGTGCCGGTCTCGCCTTCCTTCTGCCACTCCTCCAGCTTAGGGATCACCACCGTCAGCAGCTGCATGATGATGCTGGCGGTGATGTAGGGCATGATGCCGAGCGCGAACACCGCCAGCTGGCTGAGCGCGCCGCCGGAGAACAGGTTGAGGATTTGACCGATGCCGGTGGCGTTGAACTGCTCGAGCACACCGCGCAGCACGCCGTAGTCAACGCCCGGAATCGGAATGAACGAGCCGAGCCGGTACACCGCGATGATCGCGAGCGTGAACAGGATCTTTCCCCGAAGATCGGGGATCTTGAAGGCGTTGGCGAACGCACGCAGCATCGCGGGACTTCTCCTTGGACGACCGGACCTCAGCCTACGGCTGGACGCGCCGGGGGATCGCTCGCACCGTTCCGCCCTGGGCCTCCACCTTCTGCTGGGCTGATGCGGTGAAGGCGTGGGCGGCCACGGTCAGCGGCTTGGTCAGCTCGCCGTTGCCCAGGATCTTGACCGGTGCGGCGCCACGTCGGATCAGGCCCTTGGCGCGCAGCGCCTCTGGCGTCACCTCGCTGCCGTTCTCGAAGGCGGTGTCGATGCGACCGACGTTGACGGTCGCGTACTCCACGCGGTTGCGCGGCGTGAACCCCGCCAGCTTGGGCAACCGGCGCTGCAGCGGCATCTGCCCGCCCTCGAACCAGGCGGGGATGTTGCCTCGGGCTCCCGACCCCTTGGTGCCTCGGCCGGCGGTCTTGCCTTTGCCGGCAGCCTCGCCACGGCCCTTGCGGGTCTTGGCTCGATGCGCCCCTGGCGCGGGCTTGAGGTGGTGAATCTTCATGTCTCGTCTCCTTGCGGCACGCCCGCTGCCGGGTCCTCCTCGGAAGCGGGTGTCCCCGGCTTGCTGGGTGCATCGGGCGCGTCGGTGGAGGTCAACGTCGGTGGATGCTGCACCAAACTTGCCCCGTCGGCGCTGCCCGGCTCAGCGAGCGCCTCCTGCAGCGCACTCTCGCGCTCAGCGGCCTCCTCGTCGGCGACGTCGTGACCCGCGGGCGGGTTGCCGGCGCCCTTTGGCTCCTGGCCGGGTGCGAGCCGCAAGGGCGGCTCGTCGGCACCGTAGCTGACCTGTACCAGGTGGGCGACCTTGGCGATCATGCCGCGGATCTCGGGGCGATCGGGCTGCGTGACCGTCTGATGCATCCGGTCTAGGCCGAGGGCGCGCATGGTGTCGCGCTGGCGCTGCTGGGAGCCGATCACCGACTTGACCTGCGTGATGGTCAGTCCGCCGCCGGCGTTCGGCTGGCGAGCTGTTCGCCGCGCCATCAGCGACCACCACGCAGGTTGGCCAGCATCTTGCGCGGCAGGATCTCCTCCAACTCGAGCCCACGAAGCTCGGCGACCTTGGCTGGATCGCGCAAGGACTTGAGCGCGGCCACGGCAGCGTGCACGACGTTGATCGGGTTGGAGGTGCCCAGCGACTTCGCGAGGACGTCGTGGATGCCTGCGCATTCCAGCACGGCGCGCACCGGGCCGCCGGCGATGACACCCGTACCGGGCGCTGCCGGCTTGAGCACCACCTTGCCGGCGCCGGAGTGGCCGAGCACGGGGTGCACGATGGTCTTTTGGATCATCGGGACGACGAAGAAGTTCTTCTTCGCCTCCTCCACGCCTTTCTGGATGGCCGCTGGCACCTCCTTGGCCTTGCCATAGCCGACGCCGACGGTGCCGTTGGCGTCGCCGACGACGACGAGCGCCGTGAACGAGAACCGCCGACCGCCCTTGACGACCTTGGCTACGCGGTTGATCGCGACGACCTTCTCCTCGTACGGGCTGCGCTCTTCCTCGCGACCGCCACGACGACCGCCGTCGCGGCCACCGCGGCCACCGCGCGGGGCGCCTCCTCCTGGTCCAGCCATGATGTGTCCCTTGTCTCCGACGGAAGTCGGTGCTCCGACAACAGCCGGTAATCGAAAAGCTCGGTTGCTAGAAGTGCAGGCCGCCCTGACGAGCGCCGTCGGCGAGCGCCCTGACCCGGCCGCTGTAGCGGTTGCCACCGCGGTCGAAGACCACGCTGTCGATCCCTGCCGACTTGGCGCGGTCGGCGACCAGCTTGCCGACGGCGCCGGCGACGCCGACCTTGCCGCCGCCGTCGGAGACCGGCAGGTCCTTGTCGAGACTGGAGGCCGCGGCCAGCGTGTGTCCCGCGCCGTCGTCGACCACCTGCGCGTAGATGCCGGCGTTGGACCGGTACACCACCAGGCGCGGACGCTGGAGCGTGCCGCGCACGTGCTTGCGCACACGCGCGTGCCGGCGTTGGCGCGCCACGCGCTTCTTACTCGCTGCAGCCATCGTGATCGTCTCCTTGCCGACCCCTCGTGCGTCGTGACCCGAGCGTGTCAGCGGTGCGAATCGCTATCCGGCAGCCTTGCCGGACTTGCGTCGGATCTGCTCGCCCTCGTAGCGGATGCCCTTGCCCTTGTACGGCTCGGGTCGCCGGATGGCACGGATGTCGGCGGCGACCTGGCCGACCAGCTGCTTGTCCGCACCGCTCACGGTGATGCGCGTTGGCGAAGCGACCTCGAACGAGATCCCCTCGGGCGCCTTGAAGTCCACGGGATGGCTGAACCCCATCTGCAGGGTCAGGCCGTTGTTGCCACGGGCGGCGGCCCGGTAGCCGACCCCGACGATCTCCAGCCGGCGCGTGTAGCCGTCGGTGACGCCGATCACCATGTTGGCGATCAGCGAACGGAACAGCCCGTGCAGGGAGCGGTGCTCCCGCTCGTCGTCGGGGCGGGTGACGTGAACCACGCCGTCGGCGACGTCCACGGTGATGTCGGGATGGATGCGCTGCGTCAGCGTGCCCCTCGGGCCGGTGACGGTCAGCGTGGAGCCGGACAGCGAGACATCGACCCCCGAAGGGATCGCAACAGGCTGCTTGCCGATTCGACTCATCTTAGGGTCCTACCGCTGCGCTACTTGAGGACATCTCAGGGTCCTACCGCTTCGCTACTTGAGGACATTTCAGGGTCCTACCAGACGTAGGCCAGGACCTCGCCGCCGACGCCCGCCTTGCGGGCCTCGCGGTCGGTCATCAGGCCGGAGGAGGTGGACAGGATCGCCACGCCGAGCCCGCCGAGGACACGGGGCACTTCGTCGCGCTTGGCGTACACCCGCAGACCGGGCTTGGACACGCGTCGCACACCGGACACCGAACGCTCGCGCTCCCGGGAGTACTTCAGCGCCAGCTTCAGCGTAGCCTGCGGCTTGGAGGGCTCCACGAGGTAGTCGCGGATGTAGCCCTCCCGCTTCAGGATGTCAGCAATCGCCGCCTTCAGCTTGGAAGACGGCATCGCGATCTCCTCTTTGTACGCAACGTTGGCATTGCGAATACGCGTCAGCATGTCCGCAACCGGATCCGTCATCGTCATCGTCGTTCGTCTCCTTCGGGGTTACCCGCCGCAGCGAGCACTTCCCGTTACGGCTTTTCCTGTGAGTGTGGTGTCCCCGCCCATGGGTTCGGCAGCCAATCGGAGGCGACTCGGGGTGCCGCCCAAGGGGCGGCGGGGTCCCCGCCGAGCCGGAGAATGGTTGCCGAGTCCCGCAAGAGTGTCACCACGAGGCCTTGCGGATCCCGGGAAGATCGCCCGCGTGCCCCAGCTCGCGAAAGCAGACGCGGCAGAGCATGAACTTGCGGTAGACCGCCCGCGGTCGCCCGCAACGGTTGCAGCGCGTGTAGGCACGCACGCCGAACTTCTGCTTGCGTGCCGCCTTGGCGATCATCGATTTCTTGGCCATTGTTTCTTCCTCAGCCCGCTGTGGGCGTCGAGCCGGCGAACGGGAAGCCGTAGGCCTCCAGCAGCGCACGGCCCTGCTCGTCGGTCTGTGCGGTCGTGACGATGGTGATGTCCATGCCGCGCACCCGGTCGACGTCGTCGTAGTCGATCTCGGGGAAGATCAGCTGCTCAGTGACGCCGAACGTGTAGTTGCCCCGGCCGTCGAAGCTGGTGGGCGACAGGCCTCGGAAGTCACGGATGCGAGGCAGCGCCACCGACAGCAGCCGGTCGAAGAAGTCCCACATCCGGTCGCCCCGCAGCGTCACCTTGGCGCCGATCGGCATCCCGGCACGCAGTTTGAACGCGGCGATCGACTGCCGTGCCGGACGCGACGAAGGCTTCTGCCCCGTCACCGTCGCGAGGTCGCGCATGGCGCCGTCCAACGCTTTGGCGTCGTTGACGGCCTCTCCAACGCCCATGTTGACCACGATCTTGTCCAGCCGCGGCACCTGCATGACGTTGGGCAGGTCGAGACGCTGCTGGAGCTGTTCGCGGATCTCGTCGCGGTAGCGCTGCTTCAGGCGTGGCGTATAGGTGTCGGTCATCCCTAGAACTCCGAGTCGCACTTGCGGCAGAAACGCGCGCGCTTGCCACCGATGACCTTGGTGCCGACCCGTGCGGGTTTGCCACACGACGGGCACACCGGCATGACGTTGGACAAATGGATGGGGGCCTCCTCGTGGACGAGGCCGCCTTCTTGGCCACCTGCCCGCGTCCGCTGGCGCTTCTGGTGCTTGGTCACGCGGTTGACGCCTTCAACCATCACCCGGTCGCGAGCCGGGTAGATGTTCACGACCCGGCCTTCCTTGCCCGCGTCCTTGCCGCTGATGACGCGCACGGTGTCGTCTTTCTTCACGCGCTGCACTTACAACACCTCCGGTGCGAGCGAGACGATCTTCATGAAACGACGCTCGCGCAGCTCTCGGCCAACCGGGCCGAAGATGCGCGTCCCCCTCGGGTTGCGCTGGTCGTTGATCAGGACGCAGGCGTTGTCGTCGAAACGGATGTAGGTGCCGTCCTGGCGCCGCCGCTCCTTGCGGGTCCGCACGATGACGGCCTTGACGACATCGCCCTTCTTGACGTTGGACGCCGGCACGGCGTTCTTGACCGTGCCCACGATGACATCGCCGATCGAACCGTACCGACGCCCCGATCCTCCGAGCACGCGAATGCACAACACCTCACGAGCCCCGGTGTTGTCGGCAACGCGCAACCGCGTCTCCTGCTGAATCATCTCTGCTCTTCTCCGCTAGCTTCTGTCTCGTTGATCGACGCGCCTGAGGCCGGTGAGCCCCCACGCTGACAGGTGCTATCTCGCTCGCTCCAGCACCTCGACGACGCGCCATCTCTTGGTCTTGCTCAACGGACGGGTCTCGGCGATACGGACTCGGTCACCCTGCCGCACGTCGTTGGTCTCGTCGTGGGCGTGCAGCCGCTCGGATCGCGTCACGGTCTTGCGATACAGCGGGTGGGTCGTCCGCCGCTCGACCTTGACGATGACGGTCTTGTTCATCTTGTCGCTCACGACGACACCCTGGCGGGTCTTGCGCTCGCCGCGCGTGCTGGTGATCTCGCTACTTGAGGACATGTCGCTCCCTACGCCTGGGCCTGGTCGACCGACAGCTCACGCTGGCGCTGAACGGTCAGGACCCTGGCGATGTCGTGGCGCACCTGCTTGAGGCGGCGGGGGTTGTCGAGCTGGCCGGTGACGAGCTGGAAGCGCAGGTTGAACAGCTCCTGCTTGAGCCCGGCCAGCTGTTCGACCAGCTCGGTGTCGGACAGATCGCGCAACTCGCTGGTATTCATCCCTACGTCCTATCGCTTCGCTGCAGAAGGACAGTGTCTTGTGTCCTATCGCTTCGCTGCATGAGGACAGTGTCTTGTGTCCTATCGCTTCGCTGCATGAGGACAGTGTCCTGTGTCATCAGTCGCTGTCCCGGGTGACGAAGCGGCACTTGACCGGCAGCTTGTGGGCGGCCAGACGCATCGCCTCACGCGCCACGTCCTCGGAGACACCGCTGAGCTCGAACATCACGCGGCCGGGTTTGATCACGGCGACCCAGCCCTCCGGCGATCCCTTGCCCGATCCCATGCGGGTCTCGGCCGGCTTCTTGGTGAAGGCCTTGTGCGGGAAGATGTTGATCCACACCTTGCCGCCACGCTTGATGTAGCGCGTCATCGCGATGCGGGCCGCCTCGATCTGCCGGTTGGTGATCCACCCGGCCGTGAGCGCCTGCAACCCGTAGTCGCCGAAGGCGACCTCGGTCCCGCCCTTGGCGAGCCCGCGCATGTTGCCGCGGTGCTGCTTGCGGTGCTTGACCTTGCGTGGAGACAGCATCGTGGTGCTCCTCGAACTACTCGGTGGCCGGCTACGCACCCTCGCCGGGGGCGGGTGGGGTGGTTTCGGGGGTGGCGTCGTCGCCGTTGGTGTCGGGGGCCGCCGCATCCGCGCCTTCGGGCTGCGGTGCGTCGGCGGTCATGTCGTGGCCGGAGTCGCCGGGAGCCGGAACCTCTGCGGGAACGTTGCCGGGCGTGACGTTGGCCGGCTGCCCCGACGGGGTGTGACCGGGGGTCATCTCTGAAGTGGCTGACCCAACAGCCTCACGCACGCGCTCGGGTGCGGCCTGCCCCATGCCGGCGGTCGGAGCCGAGCCGGACTGGGGAACACCCCCCGCCCGTGCACGCTGCGCCTCCTGACGCGCGCGCTCGGCGCGGCGGCGAGCGAGCTGCTGTTCGCGCTGCTCACCTGACGGCAGCACCTCGCCGGTGTAGATCCACACCTTGACACCGATGCGGCCGTAGGTGGTGCGGGCCTCGTCGAAGCCGTAGTCGATGTTGGCGCGCAGGGTGTGCAGCGGCACGCGGCCCTCGCGATACCACTCGGTGCGGCTCATCTCCGCGCCACCGAGACGCCCGGAGCACTGCACCCGGATGCCCTTGGCGCCGGCCTTGATGGCGTTCTGGGTCGCGCGGCGCATCGCACGTCGGAAGGCGACGCGGCCGCGCAGCTGCTCGGCGACGTTGTGGGCGGTCACCTGCGCGTCGAGCTCGGGCTGCTTGATCTCGAGGATGTTGAGCTTCACCTGCTTGTGGGTCATGTCCTCGAGGTGCTTTCGGATGACGTCCGCCTCCGCGCCGCGCCTGCCGATGACGATGCCCGGCCGCGCGGTGTGGACGTCGACGGTCACGCGGTCGCGGGTGCGCTCGATGTCGATCGAGGACACGCCGGAGTGCCGCACCCGCTCACGGATGTAGCTGCGGATGCGGTCATCCTCGATGACGTAGGCGGCGTAGTCGGCGTTGGCGAACCAGCGCGACTTGTGGTCCCGGATGACGCCGAGGCGAAATCCGTACGGATGAATCTTCTGGCCCACGAATTACTCCTTGGCCGCGGCGTTGGCCGCGGGACGGTTGGCGTTGCGAGCGTCGCGGCGAGGCGGCGCCACGTTCTCGGTGCCGACCGAGATCGTGATGTGGCTCGTGCGCTTGCGGATCTGATAGGCACGCCCCATCGCGCGCGGCTGAAAGCGCTTGAGGCGCGGTCCCTCGTCGATCACCGCCGCGGTGACGTACAGGTCGTCGGCGTCCAGATCGAGGTTGTTCTCCGCGTTGGCCACCGCCGAGTTCAGCGTCTTGAGCACCTGCTCGGCGACGCTCTTGGGCGACACCGCCAGGAGTCTGCGCGCGTCGTCGATGCGCTGGCCACGGATGTGTGCCACCACCTGACGCACCTTGTTCGGCGCGACGCGCACGTAGCGCGACGTCGCCTTGACGTGGGTGGCGGCCATCAGCGGCGCACTCCTCGGACCCTGGCCTGCTGCTTCTCGCCCGCGCCGCGCCACTTGATGGCTCGGGTGGGCGCGAACTCGCCGAGCTTGTGCCCGACCATGGACTCGGAGACGTAGACGGGGACGTGCTTGCGCCCGTCGTGCACGGCAATGGTGTGGCCCACCATCTCTGGGCCGATCTCCGAGCGGCGCGACCAGGTCTTGATGACCCGCTTGTCGCCCCTGCTGTTGAGCTCGGACACCTTCCTGGCGAGGTGCTCGTCGACGAAGGGGCCCTTTTTCAGGCTGCGTGGCATGGCGTGCTCCTACCGGCGGCGCTTGCCGCGGCGACGGATGATCTCGGCGTTGGATGTCTTGTTCTTCTTGCGGGTGCGGCCCTCGGGCTTGCCCTTCGGGTTGGTCGGGTGGCGTCCACCGGAGGTCCGGCCCTCGCCACCGCCATGCGGGTGGTCGACAGGGTTCATGACCACACCCCTGACCGTCGGGCGCTTGCCCTTCCACCGCGAGCGACCGGCCTTACCGTCACTGATGAGCTCGTGCTCGGCGTTGCCGACGGCGCCGATCGAAGCCCGGCAGTCCGACAGCACCGTGCGGATCTCGCCGGACGGCAGCCGCAGTGAGGCGCGGTTGCCTTCCTTGGCCAGCAGCTGGATGCGGTTGCCCGCACTGCGGCCGAGCTTGGCGCCGCCGCCAGGGCGCATCTCCACGGCGTGCACGATGGTACCGACCGGGATGTTGCGCAGCGGCAGGGCGTTGCCGGGCTTGATGTCGGCGCTCTCGCCGGATTCCAAGCGGTCGCCAACCTTGAGGCCCTCGGGGGCGATGATGTAGCGCTTCTCGCCGTCCAGGTAGTGCAGCAGCGCGATCCGCGACGAACGGTTGGGGTCATACTCGACGGTGGCCACCTTGGCCGGAACGCCGTCCTTGTTGCGGCGGAAATCGATGACGCGGTAGCGACGCTTGTGGCCACCGCCTTGATGGCGGGTCGTGATACGCCCGTTGGCGTTACGCCCGGCCTTCTTGGGATTGGGCTTGGTCAGCGCCTTGAGGGGTCGGTCGGTCGTGACCGTGTCGAAATCCGACACGCTCATGTCGCGACGCCCCGGCGTCGTCGGTTTGTACTTGCGCACGCCCACTAGATTGTCCTACCGCTTCGCTGCTTGAGGACCATTTCTACTGTCCTACCGCTTCGCTGCTTGAGGACCATCACAGCCCACCTTCGAAGATGTCGATCGACTCGCCCTCGGCAAGGGTCACGATCGCTCGCTTGCTGTTCTTGCGCTGACCGTAGGTCATCCCGAAGCGCTTGCGTTTTCCCTTGCGGTTCAGCGTGTTCACCGCGGCCACCTTGACGCTGAAGATGGTTTGCACGGCCTGCTTGATCTCGGTCTTGTTCGCCGAGGGATGGACGATGAAGGTGTAGCGACCCTCGTCGAGGAGTGCGTAGCTCTTCTCGCTTACAACGGGCGCCAGAATGACGTCGCGGGCGTCCTTCATTCCTGCTCCCTCCCGCTCAACGCAAGGTCGGCATCATCGGACCCCGAACCTGCCCTCGGCAGGTCCTCACGGCTGCCCTTGCCGATGTGTTCCAGCGCGGCGCGCTGGAAGATCACGACATCGCTGACCAGCACGTCATAGGTGTTGAGCTGGTCGACGGTCAGCAGATGCACGCGACCCAGGTTGCGGAAGCTGCGGCCGGTGGCCTGGTCACGCCTGGCCAGCACGACCAGCGCCCTGCGCGTACCGATCTCCAGCGCGTCGAGGAAAGCCAGGGCGTCTTTGGTCCTTGGCACGTCGAACGAGAGGTCGTCGACCACGCGGATGTCGCCGCTGCGGGCGCGGTCCGACAGTGCCGAACGCAGGGCGACCCGCTTCAGCTTCTTGTTCACCCGCTTGACGTGGTTCTGGTCGCCGGTGGGTCCGTGCGCGACGCCTCCTCCGGACCACTGCGGTGACCGGATGGATCCCTGCCGCGCCCGGCCGGTTCCCTTCTGGCGCCATGGCTTCGCGCCGCCGCCGCGGACTTCACCACGGCTCTTGGTCTTGGACGTGCCCGAGCGGGCCGCCGCCAGCTGGGCCGTCACGACCTGGTGCATGGCCGGCACGTTGACATCGGCGTCGAAGACGGCGTCGTCAAGGTCGACGGTGCCGTTGCTGGACCCGTCGCGGTTATGCAGGGCGATCTTGGGCATCAGGCGTCACTCCCCACCGCGGTCGGACGCTTGACGGCGTCGCGCACGATGATCAGGCCGCCGTTGGGCCCCGGGACAGCGCCCCTGATGAGCAGCAAGCGGCGCTCGGGGTCCACGCCGACCAGGAGAAGGCTCTGGACGGTGACACGCTCGGCACCCATGCGGCCAGCCATGCGCGTGCCACGGAACACGCGCGAAGGAGTCGCGCAGGCACCGATCGAGCCGGGGGCGCGGTGGACCTTGTGCGCGCCGTGTCCGGCACCCATGCCGCTGAAACCGTGGCGCTTCATCACGCCGGCGAACCCCTTGCCCTTGCTGGTGCCGGTGACGTCGACGTACTCACCGATGCGGAACTGCTCGGCGGTCACGATGTCACCGACGTTGAGGTCGCCGGCCAGCTCGAACTCGACGAGGTGGCGGGTGGGCTCGACGCCGGCCTTGGCGAAGTGCCCGGCCAGCGGCTTGTTGACGCGCTTGACCTTGACTTCGCCGAAGCCGAGCTGCACGGCGGCGTAACCGTCGCGCTCGACCGTACGCATCTGTGTCACCGGGCACGGCCCAGCGCGCACTACCGTCACCGGCACGACGCGAGCCTCCTCGTCGAAGACCTGCGTCATCCCAAGCTTGGTGCCGAGGATTCCCTTGCTAGCCATCGCTTGTCGTTTCTCTCTCTCGTTGCCGCGCCTGCACCGGTAGATCTGACGTCACAGCTTGATTTCGATGTCGACCCCGGCAGGCAGGTCAAGGCGCATCAACGAGTCCACCGTCTTCTGCGTCGGATCGTGGATGTCGATCAGCCGCTTGTGCGTGCGCATCTCGAAGTGCTCGCGCGAGTCCTTGTACTTGTGCGGCGAGCGGATGACGCAGTACACGTTGCGCTCCGTCGGCAGCGGCACCGGCCCCGTGATCCGCGCACCGGTGCGCTCAACCGTGTCAACGATCTTGCGCGCCGACTGATCAATGATCTCGTGGTCGTACGCCTTCAACCGAATGCGAATCTTCTGCTCAGCAGCCATTT
>JALZLF010000119.1 GCA_030858865.1 Actinomycetota bacterium
AGGGTCGTAGGAGATGTTGCCGCTGCCGTCGGCCTTTTCCAGACCGCCGATGCGATGCTCCAGTCCCGCCGTGCCGGGGATCGCCCACGGGCGGGCGAGCGTGTCGGGGTCGCGCTGGAACGGCCAGAACGCGTCGTCGTGGTTGGGTTCCCGCTGGAACCCGACGTCGGCGGCGAGGTCGGGCAACCGGTCGACCTGCGGCAGGCGCCACGGCTCGGCGCCGTTGGCCAGGTAGCCGTCGGAGAGCAGCATCACCGGTGTGCGGTACTTGATCGCCAGGCGGCAGGCCTCCAGCGTCGCGTCGAAGCAGTCACCCGGGGCGGCGGCCGCAACGATGGGCAGCGGAGCCTCGCCGTTGCGCCCGAACATGGCCTGCAGCAGGTCGCTTTGCTCGGTCTTGGTTGGCAGGCCCGTGGATGGGCCGCCACGTTGGATGTTGACCACCACCAGCGGCAGCTCGACGCTGACGGCCAGCCCGATCGTCTCGCCCTTGAGCGCGACGCCCGGACCCGACGTCGTGGTCACCGCGAGGTTGCCGGCGAAGGCGGCGCCCAGCGCCGCCCCGACACCGGCGATCTCGTCCTCGGCCTGGAAGGTCCGCACCCCGAAGTGCTTGTGGCGCGCGAGCTCGTGCAGGATGTCGGAGGCCGGCGTGATGGGGTAGCTGCCGAGGAACAGCGGCAGCCCGGCGCGCTGGGCGGCGGCGATGAGCCCGTAGGACAGCGCCTGGTTGCCGGTGATCTGGCGGTAGCGGCCGGGCGGCAGCGCGGCGGCGTGGACCTCGTAGGTCGAGGCGAACAGCTCGGTGGTCTCACCGAAGGCCCAGCCGGCGCGGAACGCGGCGATGTTGGCGTCGGCGATCTCGGACTGCCGCGCGAACTTGTCGCGCAGCCAGTCCTCGGTGGGCTGAGTGGGCCGCGAGTACATCCACGACATCAAGCCGAGGGCGAACATGTTCTTCGACCGCTGCTTGTCCTTGGACGAGACGTCGTGGCCCTCGAGGGCACCGACGGTCAGCGTGGTGATCGGCACCTGCACCAGATGCAGACGGTCCAGGCTACCGTCGTCAAGGGGGTTGGTCTCGTAGGCAGCCTTCTTCAGGTTGCCCTTGGTGAACGCGTCGCTGTTGACGATCAGCGTGCCGTCGGGGGCCAGGTCGGCGACGTTGGTCTTCAGCGCCGCGGGGTTCATCGCCACCAGCACGTCGGGTGCGTCACCCGGGGTGAGGATGTCGTGGTCGGCGAAGTGCAACTGGAATCCCGAAACGCCCGGCAGGGAACCGGCGGGAGCTCGGATCTCGGCGGGAAAGTCGGGAAGCGTTGCCAGGTCGTTGCCGACCCGTGCGGTCACGCTGGTGAAGCGGTTGCCCGTCAGCTGCATGCCGTCACCGGAGTCGCCCGCGAAGCGGATCGTGACGGTGTCGACACGTTGCACCGACTTGGTGTCCATGAACAAGCCCCGTTGCGAGGGTGGATGCGTTCCTTCTTCGGCAACTGTAGTAGCCGTCGGCCGCGGAGGCGGTATCCGGCGGCGAGGGCGGCGGCGAGGCGATACGGCGCTGCCGAGCGTGGAGGTCGGCGCCGAGGTTGTGGTCCTCGCCGACGACCCGGGCGCCAAGGTCGACATTCCGGTGTGGTGCCGGATGAAGCGTCAGCAGCTGCTCAGCGTGGACGGTGCAGAGCGGGGCTGGGCCGTCCGCGTGCGACGCGCCGTCTGAACGCGAAGAGGGAGGCCCTTACAGGCGCCCGTTCACTGCGGGGTCTGCTCCCTAGTGGAAGCTGTCGCCGCAGGCGCAGGTGCTCTGGGCGTTGGGGTTGTTGATCGCAAAACCGGCGCCCTGGAGGCTGTCGACCCAGTCGATCTGCGTGCCGCGGAGATACGGCGCGGACATCTTGTCGATGCGGACCGGGACACCGGACAGGGTGGCGACCTTGTCGCCGTCCAGCTGACGGTCGTCGAAGAACAGCGCGTAGCGCATGCCCGAGCAACCGCCCGGCTGCACAGCGACGCGCAGGGCGACCTCGGCGGCATTCTCCTCGCGCTGCATCAGCTCGAGCACCTTGGCGGCGGCGGACTCGGTCAGGACGATCGGTCCCTCGTCGACCGTCTCGGTGTCCGGGGCGGTGGTGACGTCGCTCATCTTCACGGTCCTCGGGGTCTCGCGGGCGGGTGTCGCTTGACGGTGATCGGCGCGCCGGTGCGCGCTGCCGCTCAGTCTACCGTGCCAGCGCACGCGGACCATGGCGGGCATGCGTACGGCCGGCCCCTCGGCCGGTCCGTCCGTGTCGCGGTCCGCTCACGGCGACGGGCGCTGCGCGACGTCGGCGACCCGGGCCCCGCTGGCGGCCAGCAGCCGGTCGGGGGGAAGCGCAAAGACGGTGTCGGGTGTGCCGGCGGCGGCCCAGACCTGTTGGTATCCGAGCAGGTCGGCGTCGCACAACGTCGTCAGACGAGTCGGGTGGCCGAACGGTGGTGTGCCGCCGATGGGGAAGCCGGTCGCCGCCCGAGCGGCATCGGCGTCGGCCCGCCGAACCCCGCGTGTGCCCGCGGCGGCGGCGACCTTGTCGTAGTCGACCCGGTTGCGGCCGCTGGTCAGCACCAGCAGCGGACCGGCGTCGCTGGCCAACACCAGGCTCTTGACGATGGCGCCGAGGTCACAGCCGATGGCCGCGGCGGCGTCCGAAGCGGTGCGGGTGCCGTCGGGAAAGCGACGTACCTGGATCGTCACGCCGAGATCGGCGGCGGCAGCCGTGACACGCAGCGTGCTGCGATGCAGTGGCCGCGGGTTCACCAGTGGTCCACCTGTGCGGCCAGACGCTCGGTGCGCTCGCTGACCAGCTCGGCGGCGCGGACCATGCCGTTCGGGCCGAGGTCGATCACCCCGTCGAAGACATCGCCGGCGTTGCCCACGATGCGCCCGGCGCAGGCGAAGGCCCGCGCCCCGGTTGCGCGCGCGCGCTCCGCCACATAGGCGGGCACCTTGCCCCAGCCGGTCGACGCGTCCAGCGAGCCTTCACCGGTGACCACCGCCTGCGCGCGGTCGAGGGCGGCGTCGAGCCCTACCAGATCGGCGATCGCCGCCGCGCCGGGCAACATCTTCGCGCCGAGCAGGGCAAGCAGCGCGAAGCCGGTCCCCCCGGCCGCCCCCGCCGCGGGCAGATCGCGCCACGGACCTCCCCGCACGTCGCGCTCGACGGCGTCGGCCATCGCGGTCAGCGCGGCCTCAAGGACCGGCAGGTCGTGGTCTGTGGCGCCTTTCTGCGCGGCAAAGGTGGCCACGGCTCCCTTTGGGCCGAGCAAGGGATTGGCGACGTCGGCGGCGGCCACCACGCGCAGCGCAAGCGGCGGTGCGGGCACCACACGGCGCAGCGCGGCGACATGCTCGCCGCCGACCTTGACGCCGTTGCCGTCGGCGCGCAGCAGCCGGTGACCCAGTGCGATGGCCATGCCGGCGCCGCCGTCGACGGTGGCGCTGCCGCCAAGCCCGATGACCACCTCGTCGGCACCGCAGCGCGCCACATCGGCCAGCAGTTGACCCACGCCGAAGGTCGTCGTGGCCTTCGGATCGCGCTCGGCCTGCGGCAGCCGGGACAGGCCGCAGGCCTGCGCCGACTCCACCAGGGCGCGCCCGTCGGGCAGCCGCAGCCACTGGGCC
>JALZLF010000121.1 GCA_030858865.1 Actinomycetota bacterium
GATGAAGATCCCGGTGAAGATCATCTTCCCGCTGGTCCTGTGCATCCTGCCCACGCTGATGATCGCCGTGTTGGGTCCCGCCGGCATCCGGATGTCCCGCTTCTTCTCCACCGCCGGTCTTCCCTAGCCGGCCCGGAGGTCTGCATGACCCTGCACGACCTGTCCGCCACGCCTGCCGCAGTGGCTCCGGTTGCTGCCGAACCGGTCCTGCCGCGGCGCTCCAGCGCCAGCGGTCCGCGCAACGTCGATCAGCTGCTTGGCGAACTGCGGGACGAAGCGGCGAACGCCGCGACGCGGTCGGTGACCTTCGCGACCGGCTTCGACCCGCTCGACGCAGTGCTGGAAGGTGGCTTTCGCCAGCACGATCTGGTGCTGGTCGGTGGGGCGCCGGGCGTCGGCAAGACCGTGGCGACATTGCAGTGGGCTCGCAACATCGCCCGGTCGGGCAGCACGGCGATCTACGCCTGCTACGAGCACGACGAGCGGACGCTGCTTGGCCGGCTGCTGTTGCTGGAGGCCGGCGACCTGCTGGACAAGGGTGCGATCGGGCCCAACGCCCGACGGCTCGCCGGCGAGGTCGCGCTGGGCCGCTGCGCACTCGCCGACGGACTGGCGCAGGAGCCGTTGCTCCGGGTCGCCTACGAACACATTGAGGACTACGCCCGCCGCCTTTGGCTGGTCAAGGTCTCGGGCTCGCGAACGGATGTCGAGCAGCTCGCAGCGCTCGTCGCCCAGCACGGAGACGGGACCACCGTCCTGTTCGTCGACTACCTCCAGAAGGTCCCGGTGCGCCCGGAGCCCGAGCACGACGCGGAGAAGGTCCTGCGCGTGGTGGAGGGGCTCAAAGACCTTGCGCTGGCCTTCGACGTCGCCGTCGTCAGCGTGGCCGCAGCCGACCACGGCGGTCTCGGAAACCGGCGGCTGCGACTGCAACACCTTCGTGGGTCTTCCGCGCTGGCCTACGAGAGTGACATCGTCCTCCTGCTCAACGACAAGGTCAACGCCGTTTCCAAGGTGCATCTGGCCTACGACCCGGTGAAGGCGAGCACGTTCAAGAACCGCGTCGTCTTCTCGCTGGAGAAGCACCGGGCCGGCCAGGCGCATCTGGATCTGGAGTTTCGCAAGGACTTCTCGCACTACCGCTTCGATCCACTCGGCGCCTTCGTCGCCGAGCGCTGTCCGACGAGCGCAGCGACCTGGAGTAGGTGGGCGGGGGCTCATTGTTTCCCGCGGAGGCGCCCCGAGACTGGGCGGCGCGGCGGCGGTCATGCGACACTGGCGGGCAGGGTCAGCCGCCGCGTTGCAGGAGTGCAGCAAGCCTGTCCTCGAGGAGCGAAGCGGTAGGACACCAGTCCGTCAGAACCTGCTGCGGCGGCCTCTAGACTGGCCGCCGTTGCCCGCCCGCAGGCCTGGATACCGCCGGATCGACATGGAGGACGCATGAGGGCTGGACGCCCCCGCGGCGCAGTGCGCAGCGCCCGCCGCGGCGTGTGGAGCTGGGCCGCTGTCGCCCTTGGCGGGCTGCTGCTGGCGGGGTGCCAGACCGATCACCCGCAGAACACCCTGACACCGCAAGGCCCCGTGGCCGGCACGCAGCAGAATCTGTGGTACCTGGTCTTCGTCATCGCCGTGGTGGTCTTCATCCTGGTCCAGGGCCTGATCCTGTACGCGGTGTTCCGTTTCCGGGACCGGGGCGACGACGATCAGGCGATCCCCAAGCAGGTGGCCGGCAACACGCGCCTGGAGATCATGTGGACCATCATTCCGGCGATCATCCTCGCCGCGATCGCGGTGCCGACCGTCAAGACGGTCTTCGACCTGGCCGCTCAGCCGCAGGACCCGCTGGAGGTCCGCGTCATCGGCAAGCAGTACTGGTGGGAGTTCGAGTACACGGGTGACGAGGGCCAGGGCGTGGTCACCGCCAACGAGCTGCACATCCCGGTGGACCGCCCCGTGTTTTTGACCATGGAGTCGCTGGGCCAGCAGCCAACCGACCCCACGGGCGTCATCCATTCGTTCTGGGTGCCCAAGCTCGCCGGCAAGCAGGATGTCGTGCCCGGCCACCAGCGCACCATGACCATCGAAGCCAGCGAGCCAGGCAGGTACGAGGGCCAGTGCGCCGAGTTCTGCGGCCTGTCGCACGCCAACATGCGCTTCGTGGTCGTGGCCGACGCGGCCTCCGACTTCGAGGCGTGGATCGCAAGCCAGACCGAGCCCGCCGCCAGCCCGACCGACGAGCTGGCGGCACAGGGCGAGCAGCTGTTCACCGAGCGCACCTGCATCGCCTGCCACGCGATCACGGGCTACGAAGGCGCGGAGGCCCGTGTCGGACCCGATCTCACGCACTTCCAGCAGCGCGAGAAGTTCGCCGGCTACATCCTTGAGAACAACCCGGAGAACCTGACCGCCTGGCTGAAGGACCCGCAGGCGGTCAAACCGGGTTCGCAGATGCCCAACCTGCAGCTGTCCGACGCCGACGTGGACGCCCTGGTGGCGTACCTGCGCACCCTCGAGTAGCGGAGCCGACCTCCATGGCTGTCACTGCCCAAGAACCGGTCACCCGGCGCAGCGCCTTCCGGCGCCCCACCGCCGACACCGGCTTCTGGAGTTGGATCACCACGGTCGATCACAAGCGGATCGGCATCCTGTACTGGGTCACGGCCTTCTTCTTCTTCCTGGTCGGTGGCATCGAGGCGTTGCTGATCCGCGTGCAGCTGTCGCGGCCGGACAACACCCTGCTGTCGGCTGACGCCTACAACCAGATCTTCACCATGCACGGCCTGACGATGATCTTCTTCGCGCTGATGCCGCTGGGGGCCGCGTTCTTCAACTACCTGCTGCCGCTGCAGATCGGCGCCCGCGACGTCGCGTTCCCGAGGCTGAACGCCTTCAGCTACTGGGTGTTCCTCGCCGCCGGCATCTTCATCTACTCCGGGGTGCTGCTCGGCGGACTGCCCGACGGCGGCTGGTTCAACTACGCCCCGCTGAACCTGATCGGTCCCGACCCGACGGCCACGGAGGCGGCGGGCCAGGTTGCGGTGGCCGCTGGCAACCACGCCTCACGGATGGTCTTCTACTCGGTCGGCCTGCAGATCGCCGGCATCGCGTCGCTGGCGTCGTCGGTCAACTTCATCGTCACGATCCTGAACATGCGGGCGCCAGGCATGACCTTGATGCGTCTGCCCATCTTCACCTGGATGACGTTCATCACGTCGTTTCTGATGCTGTTCGCGATGCCGGTCATCGGCGTGGCGCTGTGGCAGCTGATGTTCGACGTGCGCTTTGGCACCAACTTCTTCAACCCGGCCGCCGGCGGGGATCCCGTGCTGTGGCAGCACATGTTCTGGCTGTTCGGGCATCCGGAGGTCTACATCCTGATCCTGCCGGCGTTCGGGATCGTGTCCGAGGTCTTGCCGGTCTTCGCCCGCAAACCGCTGTTCGGCTACTCGGCGATGGTCTTCTCCGGCATCGCCATCGCCTTCCTCGGCTGGGGGGTGTGGGCGCACCACATGTTCGCCGCCGGCCTTGGTCCGGTCGCCAACTCGGCGTTCGCGCTGTCCACGATGTTCATCGCGGTGCCGACCGGGGTGAAGATCTTCAACTGGCTGGGGACGCTGTGGGGCGGAAAGATCCGCCTGAAGACACCGTTGCTGTTCGGCGTCGGCCTGGTGGCGATGTTCACCATCGGCGGCCTGTCGGGTGTCACCCACTCGGTCGTGCCGTCGAACTACCAGCAGACCGACACCTACTACGTGGTGGCCCACTTCCACTACGTGATGTTCGGCGGTTCCATCTTCGGGCTGTTCGCCGGCACCTACTACTGGTTTCCGAAGGTCACCGGCCGCCTGCTGGACGATCGTCTCGGCAAGCTGCACTTCTGGCTGATGCTGATCGGCTTCAACGTCACCTTCGGCCCGATGCACCTGCTTGGCCTGGACGGCATGCCCCGGCGCATCTACACCTACGCCGACGGCATGGGCTGGAACCTGTGGAACCTGGTCGAGACGATCGGTGCCTTCATCATCGCCGCCTCCATCGCGGTGTTCATCGCCAACCTCGCGATCACCCGCCGCCGCGGCGAGCCCGCCGGGAACGACCCGTGGGACGCGCGCACCGTGGAGTGGATGACCACCTCCCCGCCGCCGCACTACAACTTCGAGGAGGTGCCGCAGATCTCGGCTCGCGACGAGCTGTGGCACCGCAAGTACGTCGGCGGCGCCACCCGCCCGCCCGCCCGGGTGCCCGCGGGCGCGTCGCCCGACCACGACCCTGGCGAGGTGGCGGTGGACGACCAGGCTGCGCCGGCCCACGGGCCGGGCCACAGCGGCCACGCCGACATCCACATGCCGAGCCCCTCCTACTACCCCGCCATCGCCGCGGCCGGCATGCCGATCGCCGGCTGGGGCGTCTACGCCGGAGGGCCAGTCCAGGTGGTGCTGTTGGCGGTCGGCGGCCTGCTGATCCTGTCGGGGCTGTTCGGCTGGGTGCTGGAACCCAGCGCCGAGGAACACCACGTATGAGCGCGCAACAGACCGACATGTCGGCTCCCCTGCCGGGAACCGACTCCGAGCACAGCACCAGTCTCGGCCTGAGCAACAACAAGATGGCCATGTGGACCTTCATCGGGTCCGAGTGCCTGTTCTTCGGCGCGCTGATCTCGACGTACCTGATCTACGTCGGGCGCACCAATGAAGGACCGACCCCGGCGGCGATCTACGACGTCCCGTTCACCTCGGTGTCGACGTTCATCCTGCTGATGTCGTCGTTGGGGATGGTGCTGGCGCTGGCGGCCATCCAGGCCGGCGAGATGCGCAAGTTCCGCACCTGGATCCTGGCCACAGGGTTGATGGGCGCCACCTTCCTGGCCGGGCAGTTCTATGAGTTCACCGTCTTCGCCGCCGAGCAGTTCAACCTGACCACCAGCCCCTTCAGCTCGTCGTTCTTCGTGCTGACCGGCTTCCACGGGCTGCACGTGGCGCTGGGCATCTTGATGCTGCTGGCGATGTGGACGGCCTCGATGATGGGGCGGCTGCCCCAACAGCTGCACACCACCGTCGAGAACATCGGGCTGTACTGGCACTTCGTCGACATCGTCTGGATCATCATCTTCACCGTCGTGTACCTGATCCCGGCGGCCACGAGCACAGCAGGCGGATAGGAGCCGGAGCAGTGGCAGAGACCGAGTACGACAAGGAACACGCCCACCCGGGTGTCGGCCAGTACGTCGAGATCGGCATCATCCTGGCCGTGATGACCTTGCTGGAGGTCATCCTGTTCGAAAGCTTCGACCGCGGTTTCTCCACCCAGGTCGGCATCCCCGCCCTGATCGTGCTGACGATCCTCAAGTTCATGCTGGTCGTGCTGTGGTTCATGCACCTGCGCTTCGACCACAAGCTGTTCCGACGGCTGTTCTTCGTCGGCGTCGCCCTGGCCCTGCTGGTGTTCGGGATCGTCGGCGCGAACTTCTACCTCGGTCCGCAGCCGGGATTCTGACCCATGCAAGGCATGAGCCACGATCTGAGCTGGCAGCCTCACGCCGACGCGTGGTTGCTCGTCGTCGTGCTGCTCGGCGCCTACCTGTACGCCCTGTCGGCCTTTGGCCCGCGCTACGCGCCGGGGCGGCCGCCGGCCACCACCCGCCAGCGCTGGTACTTCTACTGCGGCGTCGGCGCGATCTGGGTGGCCTCGGACTGGCCTGTGCACCAGCTGGCCGACACGCTGTTCAGCGTCCACATGAGCCAGCACCTCGTCTACTCGCTGGTCGCCGCGCCGCTGCTGATCCTTGGCACACCATCCTGGCTCCTGCGCCGGCTGCTGCGCCCCCGTCCGGTCGCCGCGGTCTGGCGGGCGCTGACCAAGCCGCTGCCGGCGCTGCTGATCTTCAACGCTTGGGTCGCCGGCTACCACTTCCCGCCCCTGGTCGACCTGTCGGTCAGCAACGACGCGTTCCACGTCGCTGTCCACGCCGTCTGGATCGCGGTGTCGCTGCTGATGTGGTGGCCGGTGCTCAGCCCGCTGCCTGAGTTCCCCCACTACTCCTACCCCGCACGGATGGCCTACCTGTTCGGCCAGTCGATCGTGCCGACCCTGCCGGCGTCCTTCCTCACCTTCGGTCAGGGACTGCTGTACCGCAGCTACGCGCAGGGCCCGGCCGGCTACGGCATCGACCCGCTGACCGACCAGCAGGTCGCCGGCCTGCTGATGAAGATCGGCGGCGGGTTTTTTCTCTGGATCGTGATCGGCGCGCTGTGGTTCCGCTGGAGCAGTGAAGAGCAGCACGGCGGCCCCGACGTGCTGTACTGGCGTGACATCGAACCTGAGTTGACCGCGAAGCGATAGAGAGCGATGAACGACGACTTCCGACAGCGGGCCTTCCTGCCGATCGCGATGCCCCTGGCCGTCATGGTGGGGTTCATCGGCTTCGCGTTCGCGCTGTCGCGGGTGCTGCTGGCCGTGCCCGAGGCGGCAGCGACCACCATCGCGCTCGCCGTGGCCGCATACATCCTGGTGGTGGCCGCGCTCGTCGCGGCCAAGCCGATGATCACCTCGCGTGCCCTCGCGGTCGGGGTCACCGTGGCCTGCGTCGCGGTCCTGGCCGCCGGCACCCTGGCCGGTGCCGCCGGAATGCGTGAGCTGCACGCCGAGGAGGAGGCCGCGGCCGGCGAGGGCGGCGAAGGCGGTGGAGCGCCCAGCGGCGAGTCGGCCGGAGACACCTTTGTCGCCATCGACATCGAGTTCCAGGCCGCGCCGGACGAGCTGCCGGCTGGCGACACCACGATCGAGCTGGTCAACGACGGCGCCATCGTGCACAACGTCACCATCGACGACCTGGACCCCGATGAGCCCGTCGTGGAAGCGCAGCCCGGCGAGACGCAGTCCGCGCAGGTGCAGCTGGAGCCGGGCACCTACCGCTACCACTGCAACGTTCCGGGTCACGAGGCCACCATGAACGGCGAGTTCACCGTCCCGGAGTAGGCCAGGTACCTCGGCGAGGGATGGGTACGCTGCCGGTTGATCGGGTCGCTACGCGGCCTCGTTTGCGTCGAAGGACATCACGATGAGCGGCCAGGTACGGATCGAGTACGACGGCGAGAGCTTCGAGACCACCCTGTTGGAGGGCACGGAGCACGAACGCGCCATCGACATCGGCAAGCTGCGTTCCTCCACGGGCCTGATCACCTACGACCCCGGCTACGTCAACACCGGGTCGGTTCGTAGCGCCATCACGTTCATCGACGGCGAGGAAGGGATCCTGCGCTACCGCGGGTACCCGATCCAGCAGCTGGCCGACCAGTCGGACTTCACCGAGACCTCCTACCTGCTGATCCACGGCGAGCTGCCGACCGCCGAGCAGCTCGGGGCGTTCCAGGCGCAGATCACCCACCACACGCTGTTGCGTGAGGACATGCGCCCGCTGTTCGACGCCTTCCCGCGCAGCGCCCACCCCATGGCCATCCTGTCCGCGGCGACCGCGGCGATGTCGACGTTCTATCAGGACCACTACGACCCGACGGACGCCGATGACGTCGAGGTCTCCATCTACCGCCTGATGGCCAAGCTGCCAACGGTCGCCGCCGCCGCGTACAAGAAGTCGATCGGCCAGCCCTACGTCTATCCGCAGAACGCGCTGGGCTTCACCGAGAACTTCTTGAACATGATGTTCTCGGTTCCCGCCGAGCCCTACGAGATCGACGACGAGATCGCCGAGGCGCTGGACCTGTTGCTGATCCTGCACGCCGATCACGAGCAGAACTGCTCGGCTTCCACCGTCCGGCTGGTCGGCTCGTCGGGCGTCAACATCTACGCCGCGATCGCCGCGGGCATCGCCGCGTTGTGGGGTCGGCGCCACGGCGGAGCGAATCAGGACGTCGTTGAGACCCTGCTGCAGATCCGCGACTCCGACTCCGACACCGCGTCCTTCGTTCAGCGGGCCAAGGACCGCAACGACTCCTTCCGCCTGCCGGGCTTCGGTCACCGCGTCTACAAGAACTACGACCCGAGGGCGAGAATCATCAAGGAGGCCGCTGACAAGGTCATCGGCAAGCTGGTCGGCGACGATCCGCTGTTCGAGATCGCTCGCGAGCTGGAGGAGGTCGCGCTGCACGACGAGTACTTCGTGGAGCGCAAGCTGTACCCCAACGTCGACTTCTACTCGGGGCTGATCTACCGGGCCATGGGCTTGCCGCTGGACATGTTCACGGTGGTGTTCGCCCTGGGCCGCCTTCCCGGCTGGATCGCCCAGTGGAAGGAGATGTGGGACGACCCCGACACCCGCGCGCTGATCGGACGCCCGCGCCAGATCTACACCGGTGCCACCGAGCGCGCGTACACCCCGATGGAGGAGCGAGGCTGATCGGGAATATTGTTGCGTGTTCA
Source organism: Actinomycetota bacterium (assembly GCA_030858865.1). GTDB lineage: Bacteria > Actinomycetota > Nitriliruptoria > Euzebyales > Egibacteraceae > JACCTL01. The sequence continues at coordinate 8,377 of JALZLF010000121.1, forward strand.
ATCATTAGGACAGGGGTGAGTTCCCGCTTTCCGAACAGGAGACACCCCGTGAACACGACCAGCACCGCCCCAGACCCCACCGTCGCCGGCGCCTCTGTCCCAACGACCGGCAGCTATCAGATCGACCCGTCGCACTCCTCGGTGGAAGCCGTCGCCCGCCACCTGATGGTCAGCAAGGTCCGCGGCCACTTCGGCGCCTTCAGCGGCACCATCGTCGTGGCCGACGATGTGGCGCAGTCCCGGATCGAGGTGGAGATCGGCGCCGCCAGCATCGACACGAGGGACGCCCAGCGCGACGGCCATCTGCGCTCGGGCGACTTCCTCGACGTCGAGCGCTTCCCGACGCTGGAGTTCGTCAGCACCAAGGTCGAGCGCCACGGCGGCGACTGGAAGGTGAGCGGTGACCTGACCATCCGCGACATCACCCAGCCCGTGACCCTGGACGTCAGCTACCTCGGTCAGCTTTCGGACCCGTGGGGCGACACGCGAGCGGCCTTTTCCGCCACCACGCAACTGGACCGCGAGTCGTTCGGCATGACCTGGAACCAGGCGCTGGAGGCCGGCGGCGTCCTTGTCGGCAAGACGCTGACCGTCGAGCTGGAGATCGAAGCGGTGCTGCAGGCGCCCGCGCTCAAGTAGCCGCAGCCGGTGACGCACTCGACACCCAGGCCGGGCCGTCAGTCGGTCACGGCCTCCCGTAGGGCACGCACCGCAACCGACACCGCCGCCAGCGGGCTGTCGGACTCCCGCGGCAACGCACCAGTGACCGCGACGGCACGCTGCAGCGGCGCCCGCCGCTCCGCGAGGTAATGCTCGACCGCCTCGTCGGCGACGGCGTCGGGATGCCTTGCGATGCTGCGCGCCGCAGCGTCGCGCCGCAGCTCGCGCAGGTCATCCAGCAGCCCCCGGTGCTGCCAGCGCTCCCAGTGACCCTGCGGGTCGATGGCCGCCAGCGCCGAGCCGAGCTGGTCGAGCGGCAACGCCTCGGTGAGCAGGAAGAAGACATCGGCCACGTGACGCACCGGCTGGCGACTGGAACGAGCGACCGCGGCGACATCGGGCACCGAGGACAAGTCCGCCAGACCTGCGACCGCATCGGCCAGCTCGGGCTCCAGTCCCAGGTCGGCGTAGCGTGCGGCGCGACGGCCACGTTCACCGCGGCTGCGAGTGAACGCCCCCTCGGTCACCGCCTTCTCCAGCTCGTGGAAGGCCGGCCGGTCGCGGTCTACGGCCTCACCGATGTCGACCATCTCGTGGCGCAGGTAGCTGCGCACGAAGGCGTCCACCAGGCGGTCGATCTCGCCCTTGAGCTCCATCTGCAACGCCGGGTCGCAGCGGGCATCCAGCGCCTCGATGGCTCGCCAGCCGGCGTCGGCCTCGCTGACCTCCCTGGCGATCCAGTAGGCGGCGGTCACCTCGTCGTGGCCGCAGCCCAGCTCGGACGCCGTTCGGTGCACGTAGGTGATGCCCATGCGGTTGACGACGTCGTTGGCGACCGCTGTGGCGATCAGCTCACGCCGCAGGCGGTGCTGATCGACCCGGTCACCGAAGCGCTCCGCGGCCAGCCGCGGGAAGTAGCCGCGCAGCACCCCACCCAGATAGTCCTGGTCGGGCACCCGGCCGTCCAGCAAGCGGGTCACCAGGTCGATCTTGGCGTAGGCCAGCAACACCGCCAGCTCGGGGCGCGTGAGGCCAGCGCCGGCGTCGGAGCGACGTTGCATCTCGGCGGTCGACGGCAGCACCTCGACCTCGCGGTCCAGCCCCGCCAGATCGCTCATCAGCAGCTCGTAGCCCTCCAGCGTGGCCGAGCTGGATGCCAGCTCCTGGGTGATGGCGCCGGTCTGCAGGTACACGTCGCGCACGACCTGGGCTGCCACCTCGTCGGTCATCGCCTCCAGCAGCTCGTCGCGAGCCTGCGCCGGCAAGGCGCCTTCGGCCGCCAGGGCCATCAGGATCTTGAGGTTGACCTCGCGGTCTGAGGTGTCCACACCCGCCACGTTGTCGATCGCGTCGGTGTTGATCCGCCCGCCGCGGCGGGCGTACTGGATGCGGGCCCGTTGGGTGAAGGCCAGGTTGCCGCCCTCCCCCACGACCCTGGCGCCGACCTGGGCGGCGTCGATGCGGATCGCGTCGTTCGCCCGGTCCCCGACGTCGCCGTTGCGCTCGTCAGTGGCTCGCACGAAGGTGCCGATGCCACCGGCGAACAGCAGGTCGACGGGAGCCCGCAGGATCGCCGCGATCAGCTCCGGCGGGCTCAACGCCGTGGCCTCCAACCGCAGCACCGACCGGACCGGCTCGGACAGGGCGATCTGCTTGACCGAACGCGGCCACACGCCCCCGCCGGGACTGAGAAGGTCACGGTCGTAGTCCTGCCACGACGAGCGCGGCAGCTGGTACAGCCGGCGGCGCTCGGCGAAGGACACCGAGGGGTCGGGATCCGGATCGACGAAGATGTCGCGGTGGTCGAACGCGGCGACCAGGCGCACCTGCTGGCTTTGCAGCAACCCGTTGCCGAACACGTCACCGGACATGTCGCCGACGCCGACCACCGTGACGGGCTCGGACTGGACGTCGACGTCAAGCTCGCGGAAGTGGCGCTGCACGGCCACCCAGGCGCCCCGAGCCGTGATGCCCATCGCCTTGTGGTCGTAGCCGCTGCTGCCTCCGGAGGCGAAGGCGTCGCCGAGCCAGAAGCCGTATTCGGCGCTGATCGCGTTCGCGAGGTCGGAGAAGGTGGCCGTGCCGCGGTCGGCGGCCACGACCAGATAGGCATCCTCGCCGTCGGCGCAGCGCACCCGCGCGGGGGCGACCACGTCGCTGGTGCCGTCGCTGGCGCGCAGCACCACGTTGTCGGTGATGTCAAGCAGCCCACGGATGAAGACCTCGTACTGGACGCGGACGGCCGCGCGCACCGCCTCGGCGTCGGGGCGAGCGGCCTGCGCCGAGGGGTTGTTGAGCGGCTGCTTCAACACGAAGCCGCCCTTGGAGCCTGTTGGCACGATCACCGCGTTCTTGACCACCTGTGCCTTCATGAGGCCCAGCACTTCGGTGCGGTAGTCCTCCTGGCGATCCGACCAGCGCAAGCCACCCCGAGCCACCGGCCCGCCACGCAGGTGGACACCTTCCATGTGCGGCGAGCAGACGAAGATCTCCCGGTAGGGCACGGGCTTGGGCATCTCGGGCACCGCGCCACTGTCGAACTTCAGCGACAGATAGTCCGGCGCGGCACCGTCGCGGACCACCCAGCGGTTGGTGCGCAGCGTGGCGTCGACCAGGCCGAGATAGCCGCGCAGGATGCGGTCGGTGTCGAGGCGCTCGACCCCGTCGCAGGCCTGCAGCACCGCGACGCGGGCGGCCTCGACCTGCTCGGCTGCAGCCGCCTCGTCAGGGTCGAAGCGCGTGTCGAACAGCCGCACGAGGGCGCGCGCAACGTCGGGGTGGTCGACCAGCGCCTGGTCGAGGTAGGCCTCGGTGAAGGTTGTCCCGACCTGCCGGCGATAGCGCCGGTAGGTGCGCAGCACCGCCACTTCGTCCCATGACAGCCCCGCGCCCAGGACCAGCCGGTTGAGACGGTCGGCCTCGGCACGCCCCTGCCAGATCGCCAGGGCCGCGGCGGCCAGCCGGGGGCCGTCGCGCTCGACGTCGAGGGCAACGTCGCTCCCTCGTACGCCGAAGTCCTGGATGTGCAGCTCCGGTTCGTCCTCCCCGCCGCCGGCGAAGCCGTACGGGATCTCCTCTACGACGATGAGCCCGAGGCTTTCCAGGATGGGCATGAACGACGACAGCGGCACCGCCAGACCCAGCTTGTACAGGTTGAAGCGCACCAGGTCGACGCTCGGGTCGCTGTCGGGACGCAGGGCCATCACCACGTCGCTGCAGTCGGGTCCCGTGTCCGCGCAGAGCCGCTCCAACTGGACGATGTCGCGCAGCGCCGTGGAGACCGTGGTCGTCTCGGCGTAGCCGGCGGGAAAGCGCCTTGCGTACAGTCGCGCCAGGCGCCGGCCTTCGGGCTCGCCGTGCGCGCCGACCAGCTCGACCAGCAGGTCGTCGGTCCACGTTCGCGTCAGCGCATTGACCGACCGCTCCAGCTGCTCGGCGCCGACCTGGAGCAGCTCGCCGTCCCCGCCGTGCAGCACGAAGTGCAGCAACGCACGGTCCCGCTCGGTCATGGTCAGCTGGTAGTCGACGGCGGACGCACCGAACTCGTCGACGAGCAGCTGCTGGATGCGCTTGCGGATGACGGCGTTGAAGCGCTCCCGAGGGACCGCGACGAGCGCGGAGACGCTGCGGCCGTCGTCGGCGGCGCGCAGCAGCAACCGCACATCCTGGCCGCGCTGCGCGTCCAGCAGGTCCACCAGGGCATGACGCAGGTCGCCGGTGTCCGCGGCGAACAGCTCGTGTTTGGGGATCGCCTCGAACAGCGCGCGCAGGCTGCGCTCGTCGTGGGAGTGGTCCACGACGTCCTCGGCTTCCAGGATCTGCCGCAGCTTGCGCCGCAGCACCGGAATGGTGCTGGCGGGCTCGGCGTAGGCCTTTTGCGCGAACAGCCCGAGCAGCCGGCACTCGCCGTGGACCTTGCCGTCGCCACCCACCTTCTTGACGCCGACGTACATCATCCGCGTCTGGCGCTGGACGCGGCTGACACGGTTGGTGCGCGCGACGACGAGCAGGTCGCCGCCCTCGATCCGTTCCCGCAGCGGCTCAGCCACCTCGTCCAGGGGCACGGGCTGGGCCCAGCTGGAAGACGCCTCGTCGGCCAGGATCCCCAGTCCCGACCCCTGGTGGACCTGGGCCATGCGTCCTCGCTCGCCCTCGACGATGTCGTACTCGCGGTAGCCGAGCAGGATGAAATGGTCGTCGAGCAGCCAGTCGAGCAGGGAGATCGCCTCGTCGACCTCGTCGATGCGGTAGCGGGCTCCGGCGCTGGCGCGGGTCTGGAAGCTGACTTCCTCGATCTGCCGGCGCATGGCGGCGAAGTCTCGGGTGGCGAGGCGGGCGTCGTCCAGCACGGCGCCGAGCTGCTCGGTGAGGCGCCGGCGTTCCGGCTCCGGTAACCGCCGTCCCAGCTCCAGGTGGATCCACGATTCACGCGTCTCGGCTTGGCGCGCTGGCAGCAGCCCGCTGATGTGTCCGTCCTGTGAGCGCAGGACGCCTACGACGGGGTGCACGACCTCGTCGACGTCCAAGCCCACCCGGCTGAGCTCCTCGGTGACCGTGGTCAGCAGGAACGGGCCGTCTTCGACGTTGGCTTCCACGACGGTGCCGTCGGCTCCCCAACCGTCCTGGTCCGGTTGCGGGTCGAACACGCGCAGGGCGAGGGTGCCCGCCTGCCGCTGGTCCATGAAGCCGAAGGCGTCTACCAACATGGCCGCGGCGGCGTCGACGTCCAGCTCGGCGAGCCGCTCGGCGGGGGCGCGACGATACGTCGCTCTAGCGAGCTGCTCGACCAGTGGAGCTCGGCCTTCTGGGGCCAGCTGGCGGATCCGCGCCAACAGCGGCGTCAGCGCCTCGTCGTTAGGCCCGGCACCGGCCGGAGACGCTGGGGACGCTGGGATTGTCGACCTGGTCACGCGCTTCTCGACGGTGAGACGGCGGTTTGGGCTGCACTCTTCCACACTTGTGCCTCGAAGGTGGGCATGCGGGTCAGCTTCCCATGGCGGTCGCGTCGCGACCGCCACCACCGAGGTCATGAGAATCGCCGCCGACGAGCGTCGGCGATTCACGAGTCAGAACGCCGACGGCGGCGTGGAGCAGGCACACCGCGGCGTTGTCCACGGTGACGCCGGTGGGGTCCGCTGCCGCGTCGACTTCGACGATGTCGATCGTGGCGACGGCGGCGTGCGCGCCCGCGGCGAGGGCGGCGTCGTGCAGCTCCCCGGGCAGCAGCCCCCCGGGGCGCGCACCGGGACACCCCGGCGCGAACGCGGCGTCGAGGACGTCGACGTCGAGGTCGACGTAGAGAAGGTCGCAGCGTTGTGCCAGTGCGTCCAGATGGCGCCGGACGCAGGCCCCGACGCCTTCCGTGCGCGCCTCGGTGACCGTCACGCTGGTGATGCCCTGCTCGTCGGCCCAGCGGCGGTGGGCGGGCGCGTTCGTGAACGCGCCGATCCCGATCTGCACCACGCTGGCACCGTCGAGACCGTCGTTGATCAGCCCTCGCACGGGGGTGCCGTTGGTCGGTCCGGCGTGCAGTCCTCGCACGTCGTGATGGGCGTCCAGGGTGAGCAGCCCAGCCCGCGCCAGGTCCGGCGCCCTGGCCGCGACCGCGGGACGCGTCAGGGCGTTGTCGCCGCCCAGCAGCACCACTGGCATGGTCGCCGGCAACGCCGCCACGGCGGCGGCGACCGCATCCAGCGCCACCTCGGCCGTGAGTCCGTCCACAGCAAGGTCGCCGTGGTCGGCGACGGGCAGGTCGCGCAGGTCAAGCCCGGAGCCGGCGTGGTAGGTGGAGAACCGCCGCAGCGCCGCCCGAACGGCACCCGGAGTCTCGTGCGCCGAGGACGGTGACAGTGAAGTGGCTGACAGCGGGATCCCGAGCACCGCCAGCCCCGGGGTGTCCGACCGTGCGGCCAGCCACGCCGAGGCGCGCGGCTACTCCGGATCGTCGGGGGTCATCGGTTCGAGTACACCACGCGGCCGCCGTGCACGACGGTGTCCACCAGATCCATTCCGGGACGGTAAGCCAGGTGCGTGGCGCTGTCAGCGGCCAAGATCACCAGATCGCCGCGCGCGCCGATTCCCAGATGACCGGCGTCGTCGAGGCGCAGCGCCGCGGCGGCGCCCGCGGTGGCGGCACGCACCGCCTCGTCGGGGGTCAGGCCCAGATGAAGGCAGCCCAGCGCCACGATCAGCGGCATGCTCGTGGTGTAGCTGGTGCCCGGGTTGCAGTCGGTCGCCAGCGCAACGGTCACCCCCGCGTTCAGCAGACGGCGCGCGGGAGCCGCCGGCGAGCGCGTGGACAGCTCCGCCAGCGGCAGCAGGGTGGCGACCACGCCGGCGCCCGCCAGGGCGTCGACGTCGCCGGCGGTCAGGTGTGTGAGGTGGTCGGCGGAGGCGGCTCCGAGCTCGGCGGCCAGCCGCGCACCCGGGCCAGGGCCCAGCTGGTTGGCGTGCAGCCGCACGGTCAACCCGTGGGCTGCCCCCGCGGTCAGCACGTCCCGGCTGGCCTCCGCGTCGAAGGCGCCCAGCTCGCAGAACGCGTCGCAGCCGTCGGCCAGCGGTGCACACGCTTCCAGCATCGGCCCGCGAACCAGGTCGACGTAGGCGGCCGGGTCGCCGGCGTGCTCTGCCGGGACCACGTGCGCGCCGAGAAAGGTCGCCACCACGGCTGGCAGTGCCGGATCGGCGCCGATGGCGGCGGCCGTCCGCAGGCACCGTGCCTCGTCGACGACGGTCAGGCCGTAGCCGGACTTGACCTCCATCGTTGTCGTTCCGGTTCGCAGCGCGGCGGCCGCACGCCGGCGTGCTCCGTCCAGGAGCGCTGCGTCGGACGCCGCACGCGTGGCCGCCACGGTGGAACGGATGCCACCGGCGGCGTAGGGCTCGCCCGCCAGCCGGGCGGCGAACTCGCCGGCGCGGTCCCCGGCGAAGACCAGATGGGTGTGCGCGTCGACGAATCCTGGCAGCACGCACGCGCCGCGGGCATCCAGGCGCTGGTCGCCGGCGGCCTCGGGCAGCGCGCGTTGCTCGCCGACCCAGGCGACGCGCCCGTTGTCCACGATCAGCGCGGCGTGGCGGAGCGCGCCGAGCAGCCCTTCCCCCAGCTCCGGCCGGTTGCTGGCGAGCAGCCCGATGCCCGTGACGGCCAGACTGGCAGTCATCACTGCCGCGGTTGCGAGCTCGGGTCTGCCAGCAGCGCGGTGACCACCTCGTCCAGCGACGGCGCGTCGGCGTCGCGCAGGTCGCGCAGGCGGTGATACACGTCGGCCGCGGCTTCGTGGAAGCCACCGGGCAGGCCGGCCGCCGCGAACGTCACGGCGATCTCCAGCATCTCCCCCGACCACCGCCAGGCCTTCGGCGCGCCGCGGGCAGCGACCGCGTCAGAGTAGTTCGCCAGCTCAGCCAGGTCGGGTTGGGAGCGCTGCCACTCGGCTACCAGGTCTGCGTCGACGCCCTCGGCGATCGCGGTGGCGCGGATGGCCAGCAGCAGTGCCGCCCGTCCTTTCGTGTAGGCGGCGTAGGTCATCTTCAGGGCAGAGGCGGCTCCGACAGGGCGGGGGGTGGAATCCGCGCGCAGCACGACGGCCTCGAGGGCCGACCCCTCGAACAGCGCGGCCACGGCATCACTGCCGGCGCCCGACAGGTACAGGCGGGTACGCCCGGCCACCTTCGGCGGGGAGCCGACGATGCCGCCGTCGACGAACCGCGCGCCGGCCCGCCCGAGGATCTCGGCGGCACGACGGGCGGTGGCCGGGGCGACGGCGTTGGCGTCGACGTACACCCCCTCGTAGCCGTGGCCTGCGACGGCGGTCGCGACGTCCACGGCGGCCTCGGGCGGGCAGACCGACAGCAGAATCCCGACCTGCTGACACAACGCTGCCAGGTTCCCGACGTCGTCCAGGCCCGCGTCGTGGGCCCGGCGCCCCGTCGCGGGGCTGCGCCCTTGCGACGCCCACAGCACCCGGTCGGCCGCGGGTGACACGCAGGCCGCGACGGCCGCCCCCATCTGACCGGGATGCAGCACGCCGATCACCGGACGCCCGGGCACGCTCACGCCGACAGGCGCTCGGCCAGGTAGCGCACCGCCAGCGGGTAGCGGTACTCGATCCCGCCGTGCGTGGCGTCGAACAACTCGAAGCGCGACTCCACCCCGATGCCGGTCAACGCCTGGCGGAAGGCCTGTCCGCCGAGGTCGAGGAAGTACTCGTCACGGGTGCCGGCGTCGATCCAGATCGCCTTGAGGCCGCGCAGCGCGTCGGCGTGGCCGGGCACCATGCGGACCGGGTCCCACGCCAGCCAGCGCTCCCAGACCTCCTCGACCAGCTGACCCGTCGCCGGGTCGAACGGCAGTCGGACGGTCCCGTCGTCGTCCGTCGAGTAGCAGGCGGCCATGGCCCATTCGTTGATCAGCGCACCGTCGTCGTTCTTGCTCATCGCGGGCCGACTTCCAACGTCGTTCCAGAAGCGGTCGTAGGAGCCGTCGTAATGGTCGCGCAGCGCGCGGGCGCAGTGGGCGAACTCCGGCTGGTAGCACACCTCGAACAGCGCGTCGCCGGCGTGCGTGGCCAGCCCGCCGAACAGGTCAGGGCGCAGCATGGGAGTCACCATGGCGCCGTAGCCGCCGCTGGACTTGCCTGCGATGCCCCGGTGCTCGGCGGCGACCAGAGTCGCGTAGCTCGCGTCGACGTGGGATACCACTTCCTCGCACAGGTAGCTGTGATAGCGACCGGTGCCCGGCGAGTCGAGGAACTGGCTGCCCCCGTAGGACGTCCAGCAGTCGACGAACACCACCACGCACGGTGGCGCACCGTCGTCGGCGAAGGCGGCGTCGATGAGCTCGACCGCCGTGGGACGAAACGCCGAGCGGTTGCGCCACATGTCGATCTGGCCGGTCATGCCCTGGATCAGGTAGATGCTGGGATAGCGCCGCTCGGCGGCGTCGTAGCCCGGCGGTGTATAGATCCACAGCGGCCGGCGGGCTGGGTCGCCCAGCGGGTTGTCGGCCAGCAACGCTGAATCGATCTCGACCTCGTCGAGGCGCCCCCGCAGGGGCCGGGACCACGGTTCCAT
>JALZLF010000123.1 GCA_030858865.1 Actinomycetota bacterium
CGGCCCGGTCCACGCCGACCGCGTCAAGCACGTCCAGCGCGGCCGCGGCAGCCTCCTCGATCGTGTACGCCGCCGCGTCCAGCGGGCGGTCCGAGCGGCCGTTGCCGGGACCGTCGAACGTGACCACCTGTGCGTGCCGCGACAGGTAGGGCACCTGCGCCTTCCAGAAGCGCGAGTGGACGATGGTCCAGGTCGGCAGCAGCAGTAGTGTCAGCGGCCCGTCGCCGAACACCTCGTAGCCGAGCTTCACCCCGCCACGGTCGACATACCCCTCGGTGTCCGGTTCGCGGGCCTGCATCGCTACCTCGTTTCTGCCGTCTTGATCAGTGCAGCGACCCGCCGCAGCGCCGCGCGTGAGGGGACCTGCCGTTCGTCGATACCGAGGAGGATGAGGGCTTCGGCCCCCAGGAAGGCGTTGCCGGCCAGCGCGGCTCCTTCGGCCGGCGTGAAGGGACCGAGCCCGCCGAGCCGGTCGAGCGCGCGCTCGGCGACGTCGGTCAGCAGCTTGTACCAGCCGCGCAGGTCGTGGCGGACCGCCGACGCGACCTCCGGTCCGACCAGCCGGCGGCGATCATCTCCTGCAGCACCCGCACGTAGCCGGACGCAGATCGTCCTCCAGGAAGTCACAGGCCTGCTCCCTCTGCTTCCACAACGGCACCTCATCGTTGAACATCCGCTTCTGACGCTGCAGAAGCCGGGCGTTCTCGCGGTCGAGCAGCGCAAGGATCAGTTGCCGCTTGGAGCCGAAGTGGTAGTGGATCTGGCTGAGCGGGACGCCCGCGTCCTCAGCGATCTGACGAGTCGACAGCCCGGCGTAACCGGCCGAGAGCAGCGCCCGCCGTGCCGCATCCAGAATTCGATCCGCCGTGCCTGCCGCCACGCCACCTCAAGCCTTCGTTCGGTCGAACGACCGAAGCAATGGTGCGCCCGGGGCCCGATCTGTCAAGAGGATCACGGGTGTGCAGTGAGGGTCACCTGCCATCGGTCGTGTCGAGGCCGGCGTGGTCGATCCTGGCCAACCGAACGGCCGCTGCGAGCCGCCGATCCGGCCTGGATAGACTCGACCCCCGAGCCGCTGCGGAGGATCTCTTGGGCGAGTTCACCAGCATCACCACCGACGACGCCGGAGTCGCCACCCTGCGGCTGGACCGCCCTCCGATGAACGCGCTGAACAGCCAGGTGTGGACCGAGCTCGGCGAGGCCGGGCGAACGCTGACCCACGACGACGGCGTCGCCGCTGTCGTGATATGGGGAGGGCCCAAGATCTTCGCCGCGGGGGCGGACATCAAGCAGATGCAGAACATGGACTTCCAGGAGTTCTTCGCCCGCGGCGGCGGCCTGCAGGAGTCCTTTCAGGCACTGGCACGCATCCCAAAGGTCACGATCGCCGCCATCAACGGCTATGCCCTCGGTGGTGGGTGCGAGCTCGCGCTGACCGCCGACTTCCGCTTCGCCGCGGACAACGCCAAGCTCGGCCAGCCCGAGATCCAGCTCGGCGTGATCCCCGGCGCCGGCGGCACTCAGCGGCTGACCCGCCTGGTGGGCATCTCCAAGGCCAAGGAGATGGTCTACGGCGGCGGTACCTACGACGCGCAGCAGTGCCTGGACATGGGTCTGGTCGACCAGGTCCATCCGGCCGACGAGGTGTACGAGCGAGCCGTGGAGGCGGCCCGGCGCTACGCCGCCGGCCCCTACGCCCTGCGCATGGCCAAGAAGGCCATCGACGAGGGCGCCGAGATGGACCTCGACAGCGCGCTGCGACTGGAGACGACGTTGTTCACCGCCTGCTTCGCCACCGAGGACCGGCGCATCGGCATGGACAGCTTCCTGCGGGACGGTCCCGGCAAGGCGGTGTTCACCCACCGGTGAGTGGCCCCGATCCGGACGTCAAAGCCCAGCAGGTCGCCTACCACGACTGGGAGTCCAGGCACTACGACGACAAGTGGTCGATCAGCTTCGACCAGCGCTGCGTCGATTACGCCTACGGCCGCTTCCGCAAGGCGGTGCCCGAGGCCCCTCGGTTCGACCGGGTGCTGGAGGTCGGCTGCGGCACCGGTTTCTTCCTGCTGAACCTGGCCCAGGCAGGCGTGGTGGGAGCTGCTCACTGCACCGACATCTCCACGGGCATGGTCGACGCCTGCGTCGCCAACGGGGCGCGACTCGGCATCAAGGTGCACGGCCGAGTCGCCGACGTGGAGGATCTGCCCTACGACGACGGCAGCTTCGACCTGGTGGTCGGCCACGCCGTCGTTCATCACGTGCCCGATCTGCCTGCCGCGTTTCGCGAGCTGCGCCGGGTCCTGGCGCCGGGTGGCCGGCTGGTGATCGCGGGGGAGCCGACCCGCACCGGTGACCGCATCGCCGCCCAGGTCAAGCGGGCGGCGCGCGTCGGCGTCAAGCTGGCCGCCGCCGTCGCGGGCTCACAGCGCATCTTGGCCGCGCCGACGACCGGGCCGCAGCACCACGAGCACCACGAGCACGTCGCCGCCCTGGAGACCGAGGTCGACCTGCACACCTTCGACCCGGCCGAACTCGAGGGGCTGGCCACCTCGGCGGGGTTCACCGACATCCGCACCGTCACCGAGGAGCTGACGGCGAACTGGTTCGGCTGGGCGACCCGCACCGTGGAGGCGATGGTCCGCCCCGGGGCGCTGCCCAACGGCTACCCGCGGTTCGCCTACCGCACGTGGCAGCGGCTGTTCGCCTTCGACGAGGCGATCGCGCAGCGGGTCGTGCCCAAGGGGGCGTTCTACAACTGCATCCTGACGGCAACGGCACCCGGCTAGCAGTTGGCCTCCCCGTCGGATCTGTCAGCCGTCGAGGCCGCCGACCTCGCCCGCGACCTGGCCCGGCATCACCGCGAGCTGGCGGTGTCGGCCGCCAGCCGAGCCGAGGGCGTGGCCCAAGCCGACGCCATCGGCGCGGCGATGGGTGCCGTCGCGCCGCGACGGCTACCGCAACCGCAGGCGCGGCCGCGGTGGGGATGGCGTCGGTCGGTGCGCTTCGCGGTGGAGCGGCGGATGTACAACTCGGAGTACCTGCAGCTGTACGCCCGCTTCCTGGCCCAACGACTCCGGCACCCGCACATCGACTTCGGTGGCATGGTGTTTCTCGGACCGCGCGTCGAGCTGTACGCCCGCCGTCACCACGGCCGGCTGGCGCTGGGCCCCTGGTGCTGGCTGGGGCCAGGCAACCGGCTGCGTTGCCACGAGGGGAACCTGCGCCTCGGCCCCAAGGTCGTACTGGGCAGCAACAACGTGGTCAACGCTTACCTCGACGTCGAAATCGGTCGCAACGCGCTGCTGGGCGACTGGATCTACGTCTGTGACTTCGACCACAACTACGACCGGGTCGACATCCCGGTGAAGAAGCAGGGTCTGGTCAAGACGCCGGTGCGCATCGGCGAGGACGTGTGGGTGGGGGAGAAGGTGTCGATCCTGCGGGGCGCAGACATCGGCGCCGGGTCGGTCATCGGGAGCCAGTCGCTGGTGCGTGGCATGATCCCGCCGTTCTCGATCGTGGTCGGTTCACCCGCCCGGGTCGTGCGCAGCCGTCTACCGGCTGGCATGACCTGTGAGGAGGCGCTGACGCTGCAACGCGGCGGCGAATCGATCCCCGGGGACCCGCTGGACGGCTGAACCTCTGCCGCGGCCGCCCTCGGTCAGCTGGCGAGCTTGAGCTTGGCCGCCTGTGCGGCGGCCTTGGCTGCCAGCCGGGCATCCCGGCGGGTACGGCGGACGCTGGCCTCAGCGTGCTCGGCGGCGTGGCGCGCGCGCCAGCCAAGACCAGGCCGGCCCTCGGTGTCCAGGGAGGCCAGCAGCAACCCGCCCAGCATGCTGACGTTCTTGAGGAAGTGGATCTGCTGCTGCTGGCGCTGCTGAGGGTCGTTCTGCTCCCAGAATCTGTGCCCAGCTGCCGTCGTCGGCACCAGGCTGGCCGCCAGGGCCAGCGCAGACAGTCGCGGGAAGCGGCCGATGGCCAGCAGCGTGCCAGCCCCGAGCTGCACGCCGCCGTTGATGCGGACCAGCGCTTCGGTGTCTTCAGGAGACAGGCCGGGAAAGGAGGCGGCGACCTTGGGCGCGATGTCCTCGGCTGCCGGCACCTTGGGCCCTGGGTTCAGCAGCGCATCCAGCCCACCGGCGACGAACATCGAGGCGAGCATCGGTCGGGCGATTCGGCGTTGGAGGCTCATGGCTTCTTCGCTACCGCGATCTGGCCGGCTTCAATCCCCCAACAGCGCGGCGGGCGGGTCGGCCAGCAGCTGGCACAGTCGATCGCGGGGCAGGCCGGGTGAGCGGTGACCGGCGCGGCCCGTCATGGTCTCGTTGGCCACAAGGGCGTTGAGGACCGCTTCCTCCACCGCCTCGACCACGGCTTCGTAGAACGCGTCCATGCCGCCCCACGCGACGAAGCGCAGGCTGTGGTAGTCGCCCCCGGGCTGGGTCGAGGACAGCGCCCCAGGGTTGGCCGTGGAGAAGGCCAGGAAGATGTCGCCGGAGAAGTGCGACCCGGTGGTGCCTGTCCTCGCCAGGCCGAGGGGCACGCGTCTGGCCAGTGCCTGGCATTGCCCCGGCAGCAGCGGCGCGTCGGTGGCGACGACGGCGATGACCGAGCCCGCGCCCGGCGGCCCGGCCGAGTCCTGCTCTTCCAGCGGGTTGTCGTCGCGCAGCGCGTGGCCGACGTTGACACCGGCCACCGTGAACTCGCGGCGCCGCCCGAAATTGGCCTGCAGGAACGCGCCGACCACGTAGCTGTCCTGGCCGTGATCGACGATCCGCGACGCGGTGCCGTTGCCGCCCTTGAAGCCGTAGCAGTTCATGCCCGTGCCACCGCCGACCGAGCCCTCCTCGACCGGTCCCGAGGCGGCCGCGTCGATGGCCTGCACGGCGTGGCGCGGGGAAACGGAGTCGGCGTTGCTGTCGTTGAGATAGCCGTCCCAGGTTTCGGCCACGACCGGCAGCAGCCATCCCTCGGAGTCCGGCTCCCGTGCGACGACCCAGTCGATGATTCCCCGGTGACACGCTCCCACCGCATGGGTGTTGGTGAGCAGTACCGGCACCGCCAGCGAGCCGGTCTCCGAGATCCAGATGGTGCCGGTCATCTCGCCGTTGCCGTTCAGGCACGACCACCCGGCCGCGCAGGGAAGGCCGACGCCATCGCGGCCACGCGGCAGGATCGCGGTCACGCCGGTGCGCACCGTCTCCTCGCCCGGCAAGCCGTTCCCGCGAATCAGCGTCGTGTAGCCAACCTGGACGCCGGCGACGTCGGTGATCGCGTTGTCCGGGCCGGGTCGACCGCGCAGCCGGATGCCCAAGGCACGAGCCCGAGGCTTGCCCGCTGGCGTGGTCTCGGCGTCGGGGTGCATAGCCGACGACCCTAGCGGCGCCGCCAGCGTGCCCGGGGCGCCCATCCGCGAGCCGTGCGCATGGCGCCGGAGCCGCGCAGAACCCGAGGAGCGAACCGGTAGGCTGCGAGGCCAGCCAGCAGCCGACTTGTGATGCCAGCGGAGGACAGCGGTGAGGATCATCTGCCCGGTCAAGCGCGTGCCCGACACGGCGGCGACCAAGAAGGTCGACCCGGACGACCTCACCTTGGACCGGGACAGTGGTGAGGCGATCCTCAACGCCAACGACGAGTGGTCGATCGAGGAGGCGCTGCGCATCAAGGAGCGTGGATCGGCTGAGGTGATCGCGCTGTGCATGGGCCCCGAGCAGGCTCAGACCACGGTCCGCAAAGCCCTGTCCTACGGGCTGGACGGCGCGATCCAGGTGACCGACCCCGCGATCCACGGTTCGGACGCGGTGGCCACCGCCCGGGTGCTCGCCGCTGCGCTGGCCGACGAGGAGTTCGACCTGATCATCATGGGCAACCAGTCCTCGGACGCCCGCACGATGCTGCTGCCGGCGATGCTCGCGGAGTTCCTGGACCTGCCTGCGCTGACCTACGTCCGCAAGCTCGACATCGACGGGAACACGCTCACGGCCCAGCGTGAGACCCCCAGTGGCCATGCCGTCGTGCGCGCTGACATGCCCGCCGTGGTGTCCGTGGTCGAGGCGATCAACGAGCCGCGCTATCCGTCGTTCAAGGGGATCATGGCGGCCAAGTCCAAGCCGCTGCAGACCCGCGACCTCGCCGCGGTGGGCGTTGACGCCGGTGATGTCGGGCTGGAGGGCTCCTGGACCCAGGTCGTCGAGGCTACGCCACGACCGCCCAAACAGGCCGGGAAGAAGGTGGAAGACGACGGCTCGGGAACCGTGGGCGCCCAGGCGCTCGCCGACTTCCTCGCCGCCCGCAAGTTCATCTGACGCCGAGCACCCAAGTCTCGGTCGCCGCGAGGCGGCCAGCCCATCCCGGAGGGATCATGACTGTCCACGTCCTCGTCGACCACGACGCCGGGACCCCGAAGAAGATCAGCAATCAGATTCTCACTGCCGCGCGTACCGTCGGCGGTGGCGACGTCCACGCCATCGTCCTGGGCGCGGGGGCGACCGCCAGTGCGGAGAAGCTTGCCGACTACGGGGTGAGCAAGGCGTTCGTGTGGGACGACGCCGATGCTGACGCCTTCGCCACCGAGCCGAGGACCGCGGCGCTGGTCGCGGCGCTGCAGCAGTCCGCCGCGACGATCCTGCTGTATTCCGCCGACCCGTTCACCACCGACGTGGTGGCGCGGGCGGCCGTTCGCGTCGAAGCCGGCGTCGTCACCGACGCGACCGACCTGGAGCTCGACGGCGACACCATGATCGCGACCAAGGCGATCTTCGGGGGCGAGATGGCCTCTCGCTGCAAGGTGCGCCAGGGCCGCCCCCAGTTCATCGGCGTCAAGGCCAACGCCTTCACCGCCGAGCAGGGCGGCGCGTCGGACTGCGAGATCGTCGCGCTGGACGTCAGCCTTGACGACAAGGCGCGTCGTGCCGAGGTGATCGACACCGTCGAGCAGGAAGCCGGAGGGCGCCCGGAGATGACGGAGGCCTCCTTCATCGTGGCCGGAGGCCGCGGTCTCGGCGACGCGGAGGGCTTCAAGCTCATCGAGGAGCTGGCCGACGCTCTCGGTGCTGCGGTGGGAGCCTCTCGCGCCGCCACTGATGCCGGCTGGTATCCCCACCAGCACCAGATCGGCCAGACCGGCAAGACGGTGGCACCCCAGCTGTACGTTGGCGCGGGCATCTCCGGGGCGATCCAGCACCGCGCCGGCATGCAGACCTCGCAGACCATCGTGGCGATCAACAAGGACGGTGACGCGCCGATCTTCTCCATCGCCGACTTCGCCGTGGTGGGCGACCTGTACAAGGTGCTCCCGCCGTTGATCGAGGAGATCCGCAAGCGCAAGTGACCGCCGGCTGGCACCTGCCCGGCCGGCCATGCCCCGGGAGTGTGACCGGGGCTTGGCAAGTACGTCGCGGTAACCGACACTTCCGGGGCTCGACCGGTTCGGGTCGGGAAAGACACCGAAGAGCGGAGTCGGCGTGGAGACCATCAACACCGCAGGTGGCCGGTCGGTCAGCGCGTGCGCCATGCTGCTGGTGGTGATGCTGGTGTTGAGCGCGGCGCCGGCGGCGGCGTCACCGCCCGACCAGCTGGATCCGCCGGCACCCGGTGAGGGCACGCCGCTGCGCGACCCGACGGACCCACCGCTGTCGAGCTACCGCACCATGGCGCAGCCCTCGGCGTCGATCACCTTGGACGGCAGGCAGTGGGCGCGTGCGGCCGTCAAGCGCGTGGCGCCAGCCAACCGCTTCGCCGGCTCCGCCGGCGTCAGCCGCCGCGGGTGGCCGCGTGGCGCCCGGCGTGTGGTGGTCGCGCCGGCGAACAACCACTACGACCCGATGGTCGCGGCCAGCCTCGCCGGCACGGTCCGGGGTCCGCTGCTGCTGACCAGGACCCGCTCGGTGCCGCCCAAAGTTCGACGCGAGCTGCGGCGCCTTGACCCCGACCGGATCTTCGTCGTTGGCGACGTGCGCCGCCGGGTCGTCACCAGGCTGCGCGACGTGGCCGCCGTCGCCCGGGTCGGCAGGGGCAACCGCTACGCGACCTCAGTGGCGGTGGCTCGCAGGGCTGCCGTACTCGGGGCCCGGCGCCGGACGGTCATCGTCGCCGGCGGTCGCGCGCCGGCGACAAACCTCGGAGCTGCCGCCATGGCCGCCGGAAGGCGGTATCCACTACTGCTGACCCGGCGCTCCGGTGACCGGCTGCGGCTGCAGCGGCGGGTCCGCGAGCTGGGTGCCAGGCGCACCCTGGTGATCGGAGACCGCTCGGCGGTGTCCGCGGGCACGGTACGCAAGCTGCCGAGGATGAAGCGCCTGGCTCGAAGCGGTCCCGTTGGCACCACCGCGGCGGTGGCCGCCGCGGCCCGCCGGCATGGCCTGCGAGGTTCGCCGGTCCTGATCAACCGCAAGAACCGGCTGACGGCCTCCTACGCCGGTGTGTGGGCCGGCGTCCGCCGCGACGCCCCGCTGCTGGTGACCAGCGGCCGCGAGCTGGCTGACCCCACGGCGTGGTGGTTCAAGCGCTACGAGCCCCGCAGGGCTGTGGTCGTCGGGGACCGCAAGTCGGTTCCGGTTGTCACCGCCTGCCAGCTCCGACGCGGCGGGATGCGGCGGTGGTACTGCGCCGAGCGTGTCCTGCACCGCCAGGGCTATCACATGCCGCAGGTGGACGGGCGCATCGACCGCTTCACGGTGTGGGCGGTGTATGCCTTCGAGAAGGTCGCCCGCCTCAGCCCCAACGGCTCCTTCGGCAACGCCGAATGGCGACGGATGTTGCGCAACCCTCGCCACGCCGTGCGCCGGCCGGACCTGCCCAGCACGCACATGGAGATCGACATCGGCCGCCAGCTGATCCTGCTGGTCAAGAACGGCAAGGTGGCCCACCACATCCACACCTCGACCGGCAAGGCCTCGACGCCGATGGTCCGAGGCACGTTCACGGTGTACGAGAAGCGCGACTACCTGCAGGCCAACCACATGTACCGATCGATCTTCTTCTACGGCGGCTACGCCGTCCACGGCTACCCGAGCATCCCGACCTATCCCGCCAGCCACGGGTGCGGGCGCACCTACAACGGCAACCAGGACTTTCTGTATCCGAAGGTCTTCCTCGGCGAGCGGGTCGCGACGTACTGACCCGAACGCGGCCGGGGCCGCCGCGCGCTAGCGTCCCCGCGGTGACGATCTACCTTGA
>JALZLF010000131.1 GCA_030858865.1 Actinomycetota bacterium
GCAGGGGACCGGCCGGTCCTGGCTCCGCACGCCGCACGACCGAGCCCTGCCCGCGCTCGCAGACCGCGCCGCGACGAGCGGCGTCCGGGCGGACGACGGCCGGTAGGTCCACTCGCACGCGCCACAGGTCGCTGGCCAGCAGCGTCCGCTGCGCATTCGTGAGGGCGATCGTCGACACGACCGGCAGGGTGCCACGAACCGGTCGCTGCAGCTGCCAGGCGGGCAACACGAAGGCCCCGACCAGCTGGTCGGGGCCTTCGTGTTGTGTGTGCCGAGGCTGATATGGTGCGCTACCGCCTCCGGCTACTTGAGCGCTAGGCGGCGGCGCCGAGCTCCTGTTGCAGGCGGGACAGAGCCTGGTTCTCGATCTTGCGGACGGACTCCCGGGACAGGCCCAGCTCGCGGCCGAGCGCGTCAAGGGTCAGCGCCTGCTCGCCGTCGAGACCGTAGCGGCGCTGAAGGACGTACCAGCTGCGGTCGTCAAGGTGGTCGCGGGCCATCTGGAACAGCCCCTCGACGAACTGGCGTTCCACCACCTCTTCGGCCGGTGAGTCCTCGGCGATGGCGACGAACTCCCCGAGGTCGCTGGCGTCGCTGTCGTAGCCGACCGGACGATCCAGCGACGTCATCGCGTGATCGCCTTCCATCGCCCGCTCCACCTTGGCCGGGGTGAGGCGCGTGGCCGCCGCCAGCTCGTCGATGGTCGGCTCGCGGCCGGTTTCCGACTCCAGCCGCGCCGACGCCGCCCGGACCTTGACCAGGGCGTCGTGCAGGGCGACGGGCAGGCGGATGGTGCGCTCGCTGCCCGCCACGCCACGCTGGATGGCCTGGCGGATCCACCACGTCGCATAGGTCGAGAACTTGTAGCCACGTCGCCAGTCGAACTTCTCGACGGCTCGCAGCAGGCCGAGGTTGCCCTCCTGGATCAGCTCACCGAGGTCGAGGGTCGACCGCTTGGAGAACTGCGCGGCCACGCTGACGACCAGGCGAAGGTTGGCCGCCACGAAGTGGTCGAACGCCATCTGACCCTCACGAGCCAGGCGCTCGAGCTCCTCGCGATCGGCCGTGTTCCCGGCGTCCAGCTTGTCTTGCGCCTCACGACCGGCCTCGATCGTCTTGGCCAGGCGCACCTCGTCGGCAGCGGTCAGCAAGCGGACCTTTCCCAGCTCGCTGAAGTACAGATCGAGGAGGTCCTCCGGCACGTTCATCATGCGGCCCCTCCCTCCCTCAGGCTTTGTGCTTCTGTTCACATACGTACCCAACACCAGTTGGTCCCGAATCGTTCCCGGTGCCACGGTCCTCTGCCTGGAATTCGGAGGAAATCGCGCGATACGGTGGCGGTTGGCACAACTTTTGCCTGCGCTTTACCTCGCCGACCCGCCGCTAGGCTGCCCGCCGATGCCTCTGCCTTCCAATCCACTGCTGGATCGTCTCGGCGGCTACCCGCTGGCCGTCTTCCAGGACCTGGCCCGAGCGCTGCGGGCCGAGCCCGAGCCGGTGCACGACTTCTCCATCGGCGATCCCGTCGAGCCGACTCCCGAGTTCATCCGTTCGGCGCTGATCGACGGCAACCCGGCCCGCAGCCAGTATCCGACCGCGGCAGGGCTGCCCGAGCTGCGTCGCGGCATCGCGGGGTGGGTCCGACGTCGCTTCGGCGTGCAGGTCGACCCGGACACCCAGGTGCTGCCGACGGCGGGCTCCAAGGAGGCGGTCTTCCATCTGCCGTTGGCCATCGTCGATCCGCACGGCGACCGGCGTGCCGTCGTGTGGGGGGACCCGGGCTACCCGGTCTACGAGCGCGGCCAGCTGTTCGCCGGCGGGACCTCGGACCCCGTCGCCCTGCTGCCGGAACGCGACTGGCGCCTGGACCTGGACGAGCTGGCCCCGGCGCGGCTGCAGTCGGCCTGCATCGCCTGGACCAACTACCCGCACAACCCGACCGGCGCCACGGTGGACCTGGCCTACCACCGGCGAGCGTTGGCGACCGCCCGCGAGCACGAGTTCGTGTTGTGCAGCGACGAGTGCTACGCCGACATCTACCCCGACGGTGACGAGCCCCCGCCGTCGCTGTTGCAGGCGGCCGCGACAAACGGCGGCGCCAGTGAGCTGCAGGGTCTGCTGGTGGCCTTCTCGCTGTCCAAGCGGTCAGGGATGACGGGCTATCGCTGCGGTGCGCTGGTTGGCGACGCCGAGCTCATCGCCGCACAGCGGCTGCTGCGTCCCAACATCGGCACCGCCAGCCCCGAGGCGATGCAACGCGCGGCCCTGGCCGCCTGGTCCGACGACAGGCACGCGGCGCAGCGGCGAGCGTTGTTCAACGCCAAGCGGGCGGTCATGCTCGACTTCTTCACCGAGGCGGGCATTCAGGTCACCGGCAGCAGCGCTACCTTCTACCTGTGGTTCGCCGCTCCGGGCGGGGACGATGCCGCCTACGCCGAGGCGCTGCTGCGCCACCGGATCATCGCCTCGCCAGGGCGCGCGTTCGGTCCCGCCGGCAAGGGATGGCTGCGCCTGGCGCTGGTGCCGTCCGTGGAAGGCTGCCGCGAAGCCGCGGCGATCTGGCGGCGAGCCATCGCCGCCGGAACCCTTCCGGGCGCTTGATCCAGGCATGACCGACACCGGGAGGACCATCATCAGCGACATCGACCGCCTGCGTGAGGTCATCGACGAGGCCTATGACAGCGGGGGCTGGGACGGGTCCGAGGCCAGGGCCGCCGTCGAGGCCGCGCTGGAACTGCTTGACCGTGGCGAGGTCCGCGTCGCCGAGAAGACCGCGGACCAAGCCGCGCACGCTTCGGACCAAGCCGCGCACGCTGTGGACCAAGCCGCGCACGCTGTGGACTGGCGTGTAAATGAGTGGCTGAAGCGCGCCATCCTGCTGTCGTTCCGCCAGCGCCGCATGACCACCACCGAACTGGGGCCGTTCGAGTACCACGACAAGATCCCCCTCAAGCGCGGCTACGCCGAGGCTGGGGTGCGGGTCGTGCCCCCGGCGGTGGTCCGTCACGGCGCGTTCGTCGAGCGCGGCGCCGTACTGATGCCCTCCTACGTCAACGTCGGCGCCTGGGTTGGCAGCGGCACGATGGTCGACACCTGGGCCACGGTTGGCTCCTGCGCGCAGATCGGCCGCAACGTGCACCTCGCCGGCGGGGTCGGCATCGGTGGGGTGCTCGAGCCGCCAGGGGCGCGACCGGTGATCGTGGAGGACGACGCCTTCATCGGCTCGCGCTGCATCGTGACCGAGGGTGTGGTGGTCGAGGGTGGCGCGGTGCTCGGCGCGGGCGTCCGGCTGACCGGTTCGATCCCGGTCATCGACGTCACGGGCTCGGAGCCGGTGACCTACAAGGGCCGGGTGCCGAGCCGCGCCATCGTGGTGCAAGGCACCCGCCCGAAGCAGTTTCCCGCCGGCACCTACCAGGTCAGCTGTGCACTCATCATCGGCTACCGCTCGCGGGCCACCGACGTCAAGGTGTCGCTCAACGACGCGCTGCGCGAGCACGACGTGGCCGTGTAGAGAGGTGGCGCACCAGATGGCGGCCACGGCGTTGGGAGACTTGCTGCTGGACCTGCTCGTCCTGCCGTCGGAGACCGGCGAGGAAGGTGCGATCGCCGACTGGCTGGAACATCGCTACGCCCGCGAGCGCGTCCGCCGGGCCGGGCATTCGCTGGTGGTTGGCGGCAGTGGGAACGGGCTGCCGGCGGTGCTGCTGGTGGGCCACACCGACGTGGTCCCGGCGACCGACGCCGACCGGGATCCTCGCCGCGACAGCAACCGCATCCTCGGTCGCGGTGCCAGCGACATGAAGTCCGGTTTGGCCGTGGCGATGGACTGCTTCGAGGACCCCACGCTGCGGGCCGGCCCGTACGACCTGGTGCTCGTCGCCTATGCGGGGGAGGAGGGGCCGCACGAGGGCAACGAGCTTGGCGCCGTGCTGACCGCGATGCCCGACCTCACCCGAGCGGCGCTCGCCATCGTGCTGGAGCCAACCGATCTGACCGTGCAGCTCGGCTGCATGGGCGCCTTGCACGCCGAGGTCGCCTTCCGCGGGCACGCCGCGCATTCGGCGCGGCCATGGCACGGGGAGAACGCGCTGACCAAGGCCGGCGACTTCCTCGCCGAGCTGCACGGCAGACCGTCGAGGGACGTCGACGTCGACGGGCTGACCTTCCGTGAGGTCTTCACCGCCACCGGCGCCTGGACGGACAACGCGCGAAACGTGGTGCCGGACCGTTTCACGATCAACCTCAACTACCGCTACGCGCCGGACAAGACTCCCGCCGAGGCCGAGGCCAGCGTCGGAGAGCTGGTCGCGGGCCGTGCGGCCGTGACCGTCGTCGACCACGCCGCCGCCGGCCGCCCTCGGCGCGACGCGGGACTGGTCGCGGCCTTCTGCGACACCGTCGACGCGCCGGTGCGGCCCAAACAGGCCTGGACCGACGTGGCGCGCTTCAGCCAGCTCGGGGTCCCGGCGTTGAACTATGGCCCCGGGCTGACCGCCCAGGCTCACCAGGCGGGCGAGTACGTGCCCGAGCGCAACCTGCTGGCCGCCCGGTCGGCGCTGGCGGCATTCCTGGCGGGGGAGAAGGCCTGACGTGGCACGTTGGTCGCGGCGGCTGCTGGCGGTCGCCGTGGTGCTGGTCCTGGCCGCCGTCGCGTGGGGAGGCTGGTACTACTCCGGTGAGATCCTGATCCCCGAGCCACCGGCTGCCCCGGTGTTCGAGACGCGCATCGAGGCGGTCGCCCGCAACCGCGTCACGCTGGAGGCCACCGAGCAGGCCCGCCGCCCCGGCTTGTGGGGCCTCGACTTCCCATCGGGCTACGGGCTGGTCGGAGCCATCGTCGACCGGGGCGACGGCACGGTCACCAGGCGCTACACGCCTCTGGACGGGCGCCCTCGCCCCGGTCAGGACGCGCGGATCGACGGCTACGCGTCCCCGGAGGACGGGGCGGCGAGCGGTCTCGACTTTCCGGTCAACGAGGTCAGCGTGCCAGGTCCCCTTGGGCGCTACCCCGCCTGGCTGGCGACCCCCACCGGAGCCGGTCGGACGTGGGCGGTGCTCGTCCACGGGCGAGGGGCTCAGCGCAACGAGTGCTTCCGGCTGCTGCCGACCCTGCACGATGCTGGCCTGCCCTCGCTGTGCGTCAGCTACCGCAACGACACCGACGCGCCGGCCGCCCCCAACGGCCTGCACGGGCTCGGGGCGACCGAATGGGCCGATCTGGACGCGGCGGTGGCCTACGTCCACGCCCTGGGGGCTCGGCGCGTCGTCCTGGTCGGCTACTCCATGGGCGCGCAGGTGGTCACGACCTTCCTGCGGCGTTCCGAGCGGGCCAACCTGGTCGACGGCGTCATTCTCGACGCCCCGGTCCTTGACTGGGGACCGGTGCTGAGCGTGGCCGCGGACCAGCGGGGGGTGCCGCGGATGATCGTGCCGCTGGGGATGTTCGCCTCCGAGCTGCGCGGCGGGATCGACTTCGACGACCTCGACCAGATCGAGGCGGCCGAGGACTTCGACGTGCCGATCCTGCTGTTCCACGGCACCGCCGACACCACGGTGCCCGTGTCGAGCTCCGACACGTTCGCCGCTGCGCGCCCCGACCTGGTCACCTACGAGCGGGTCGCGGGCGCCGATCACGTGCAGGCGTACAACGCCGACCCAGAGCGCTACACCGAGGCGGTCCAAGCCTTCCTGGTGGGCAACCGTCTGGATGCGCGGGTCAGGCAGCCGAGCACGGAACCCGCAGACTGAAGGCGACGCGCCCCTGCAAGTCGGTCACCTGCAGCGTGCCGCCGAGCGACTCGGCGAGGCGGGCGCCCACCGACAGGCCCAGCCCGACGCCCGAGCTGCGGGCTCGCGAGCCCCGCTGGAACGGCAGGAACAGCTCGGCGGCGTCGAGGTCGTCGGGCAGGTAGCCCTGGTTGGTGACCGTCAAGGTGAGAGTGTCGTCGTCGACGCCGGCCTCCACGATGACCGGCGAGCCGGCAGGCGAGTGCGCCAGGGCGTTGTCCAACAGGTTGGCCAGCACCACCTGCACCGCGTCGGCGTCGGTCCAAAGGCTGGCTGGCGGATTGGCAGCGACCCGGACACGGTCGCCCTCGACGGCAGCCACGGTCTCGCGGATCAGGTCGGGAAGGAACACCCGCTCGGCCTTGGTCGAAAGCTCGGCGCGGGCTCCCTGCAGCAGCCCATCGATGAGCCGTTCGAGCTCGCGCCCCCGCCGGTAGGCGATCGCAAGCATCTCCCGACGACGGTCCTCGTCGATGTGCTGGCTGCGCTTCTCCAACGTCCGCAGGCTGGCCATGATGACGGTCAGCGGGGTCTTGAGCTCGTGGGAGACCATGGCCAGGAACAGGTCTTTGGTCTGCTGCGCGTCGCGCATGGCCTGCACCGTCCTGGCGTCGGTCAACGCCAGGCTGGCGTGCTCGCTGAGCGCCACCAGCGCTGACTGCTCCATCTCGCTGTAGCGGCGGCCACGCTCGTAGGAGGCGATCGTCATCGATCCGACCACCCGACCATGCTCGTGCACGGGGGCGGCCATCGCCGTCTGCAGGCCGTCCGCGCGAAACGCCGCCAGGCCCTGGCGGTCCTCGGTGTAGCTGTCGATCATGACCAGCCGGTCCTCGGCGATGGCGCGTCCGCCGGCACCCTCGCCGACCGGTCCTACCCGGATCTTCTCGATCAGCTCGGGTCGGATGCCGTGCGCGGAGGCGAGCAGCAGAGTGCCGGGATCGTCCGGGTCGATGAGCCGCACGCCGACGACCTCCACGCCCAGCAGCTCGCTGGCGCCACGGGTGATCGCGTCGAGGACCTCTTGCAGCGGCGCGCGGTGCGAGATGGAACGCTGGATGCGTGAGAGGCGGCCGAGGAGCTCGTTGCGCTCCTGCAGCGACGCCATCGAGCGCAGCATCCGCGTAGTCACCATCAGCGCGCGGCACATGCCATGCAGCAGGGCAACCTCTTCCAGGGCCAGCGGGGCCCAGGAGCGAGCGATCACCAGCGCGCCCAGCGAGGCGTCAAGCGGCACGCTGATCGCGGGGCAGTTTCCAGCGCCCGGCACCGGCGCCAGCCGACGTCCGGCCGTGGCGACGGCGACCAGTTCCTCCACCGGGATGGTGTCGGCGTAGCCGACACAGGCGATGACTTCGCCAGCGGCGACGACCACGGCGACCTCGGCACCGACCGCCTCGGCGGCGCGGCGGGCGCCCTCATGCAAGGCCTGGGCGACGTTCGGTGCGGCAGAGACGGCCACGAGGTACTCGGCGAAGTCGTGTGCGGAATGCTGCGAGCGCCTCACGACGGCACTGTACTCGGCGTCGGTGGTCCGCCTCCGCAGGGCTGACACTCGCTGCGGGCACAATGGCCGCGCCCGTAGGCGTCCATCTCCCGAGAGCTGCGCGTGACCTACACCGCCAAGTCCATCAGCGTGCTGGAGGGCCTCGAGGCTGTCCGCAAGCGGCCGGGCATGTACATCGGCTCAACGGACCTGGGCGGCCTGCACCATCTGGTCTGGGAAGTGGTGGACAACGCCGTCGACGAGCATCTGGCCGGCCACGCCGCTCGCATCACGGTCACCGTCCTCGCCGACGGAGGGGTCGAGGTGGCCGACGACGGGCGCGGGATCCCCGTGGAGCGTCATCCCAAGGAGCGCAAGCCCGCCGTGGAGGTGGTGCTGACCAAGCTGCACGCCGGCGGCAAGTTCGACCAGCAGGCCTACGCGGTGTCGGGTGGGTTGCACGGTGTCGGGGTGTCCGTGGTCAACGCGCTGTCGGCGCGCACCGAGGTCGAGGTTGTGCGCGACGGCAAACGCCACGCCATCGCCTTCTCCCGAGGCAAGCGGACAAGGCCGCTGACGGTCGTGGGACGGGCTCGGCGCAGCGGGACCACGGTGCGGTTCTGGCCTGACCCAACGGTGTTTGACGACACCTCGTTCGACGATGAGCGCATCGCCACCCGCCTGCGCGAGACCTGTCTGCTCAACCCCGGTCTGCGCATCGACTTCGCCGACGACCGCACCGGGGCGCAGGAGACCTTCGTGTACCGCAAGGGCACGGTGGACTTCGCGGCGCTGTTGCTCGGCGACGACGAACCGCTGCTGTCAAGGGCGGTCGTCATCGCACGCGCCGAGGAGTTCGAGCACCACAGGATGCTGGCCTGCGACATCGCTGTGAACTGGTCGGCGGGCGGCTTCGACGAGCGGGTGCGCAGCTACGTCAACGTCATCCGCACACCCGACGGCGGCGCCCACGAGGAGGGCTTCCGCAAGGCCATCACCGGCACGGTCAACCGCTGGGGGGAGGCCAACAAGGTCTTCGCCAAGAGCGACCCTCGGCTGACCGGCGACGACCTGCGCGAAGGCATGGTCGCGGTGATCAGCGTCAAGATGCCCGACCCTCAGTTCGAGGGGCAGACCAAGGGCAAGCTCGGCAGCGCCGTCATGCGCCGCTTCGTGGAGCGTTGCGTCAACGAGACGCTGTCGGAGTGGCTCGACGCCAACTCCGCACTCGGCCGCAAGATCGTCCGCAAGGCCAAAGTCGCCGCCAAGGCGCGCGAGGCCGCCCGGCAGGCACGCGACCTGACCCGCCGAAAGGGCATCCTCGACAGCGCCTCGGCGGGGCTGCCAGGCAAGCTCGCCGACTGCTCGAGCCGCAACCCGACGGAATGCGAGCTGTACGTCGTCGAGGGCGACTCGGCCGGTGGCTCGTCGAAGCTGGCCCGCGACCGCCACACCCAGGCGATCCTGCCCCTGCGCGGCAAGGTGCTCAACGTGGAGAAGGCACAGCTGCGCCGGGTGCTGGGCAACGCCGAGATCGGCAACCTGATCAAGGCCATCGGCACGGGCGTCGGCGACGACTTCGACTACAGCCGGCTGCGCTACCACACGGTCGCGATCCTCAGCGACGCCGACGTTGACGGCGAGCACATCACCACACTGCTGCTGACGTTCTTCTACCGGCTGATGCCCAAGCTGGTCGACGGTGGGCACCTGTACATCGCCCAGCCACCGCTGTATCAGCTTCGTAAGGGAACCAAGACCGCCTACGCCATGAACGACCGCGAGCGCGACCGCCTGCTGCGGACAGCGTTCAAGGGACAGTCCGGCGTCGACATCAGCCGCTTCAAGGGCCTCGGCGAGATGGACCCTGAGCAGCTGTGGGCCACGACGATGGACCCCGCCCGGCGCACATTGTTGCGGGTGACGGTCGACACCGCATCCCGCGCGGATCGAGTCATGGGCCTGCTGATGGGGGAGTCCGCCGCCGACCGCCGCGAGTGGATCGAGGCCAACGCCGTCTACGCCGACAACATCGACGCCTGACAGCCAATGGCGGTGGCGGCGTTGACGCCGCGCTGTCCGACCCGAGCTGCGTCATGGTCGGCCATGCCGCGAGCGCAACGTGCAACGTCGCTGCGGCACGGCCTCGTACGAAGCGGCGTTAGCGGTTCTTCCGCTTGAGGGCGTCCTTGACCTTGTCAATGCCTTGCTTGGCCTTGCCGCTCGCGCGGTCGGTCTTGCCTTCGCGCTGCAGGCCCTT
>JALZLF010000135.1 GCA_030858865.1 Actinomycetota bacterium
TCGCTGTACCTGGCCGCCCGGCAGCTGGCGGGAGCCTCTCGCGCGGCGTTGTTGCTGGTGGTGGCGTCCAGCCTCGCGGTGGGCATCGGCGTGTACGCGGCGACCCTGGTGGCCACCTCGCAGCGCACGGTGCAGGCCAAGGCACAGGTGCTGGTGGGTAGCGACGTGTCGGCCGAGGTCCGTCCCGACGACATCCCAGCCGCCGCCGGGCGCTTCCCCTTCACCCTGGCGCAGTTCCAGATGGCCACGCTCGACGACCGGCTCGAGGTCGACATCCTCGGAGTCGACCCCGACACCCTGCCGGCGGCGGTGAACTGGGACGACCGTTTCGCCGACCGACCGCTGCCCGAGCTGCTGGCCGCGCTGCGGGCCGACAACGCACGCCTGCCGGTGCTGGCCGTCGGTGGCGGCATCCCCGACGAGCCGACCCTGCGCGACGCCGACTACGGCGTGCCGCTGCAGGTCGTCGCCCGCCCGCGGGCCTTCCCCGGCGCGTCCGACCGGCGGCCGATGCTGGTGGTCGACGCGCGGCGCTACGTCGAGGCGGTTGACGCCGCCTCGCAGTCCAGCATCGGCGCGGCCTTGCTGTTCGAGCCACAGACCTGGCTGCGGGGAGACCCGGACGACATCGTGGTGGCCCTGGAAGCCGACGGCGTCGGGGTCTCCGACGAGGACACCGCCGGGCTGTCGGAGTTCACGCTGGACAACCCGCCGCGGGTCCTGACCGCCCAGCAGGTGGCAGGCGGACCGGGACTGGCAGGCCTCGGCTGGACGTTCGGCTACCTGCAGGCCCTGGGGCTCGCCGCGGCGCTGTTGGCGGTCATCGGCCTGCTGCTGTACCTGCAGGCCCGCCAGGCCGAGCGCGAGGTCAGCTACGCGCTGAGCTCGCGGATGGGACTGTCGCGCGGAAGCAACCGGCTGGCGGTGGCCGTCGAGGTGGCCGGGATGCTGGCGGTGGCCCTGATGTCGGGGACGGTGCCGGCCCTGGCGGCCGCGTGGTTGATCAACACCCGGCTGGATCCCCTGCCGCAGGTGCCGCCGGCTCCCCTGTTCACGCTGCCGGCCCCCTTGCTCCTCGCCGTCGTGGCCGCTGTGCCGGTGCTGGCCTGGTGCGGGGCGATGCTGGTGCAGCGTGCCGCCGACCGCACCAACGTCTCGGACGTGTTGCGCCTTGCCGCGGGGTAAGCCGCCGCACACCAGCCGGACCGCTGCGGCGGCCACCTGCTCCGGGTTGGTGAAGATCTACTGGACGGCCACCGGTGAGGTGCACGCGCTCAAGGGTGTCGACGCGGTGTTCCCGGCAGGGACCGTCTCGGCCATCGTGGGTCCGTCGGGCAGCGGCAAGTCGTCGCTTCTGCGGATCCTTGCCGGCCTGGACCGCCCGACGGCCGGCAGCGTCAGCGTTGGCGGTGTGGACATCAGCGGCCTGTCGGCAGGTCGGCTGCGCGGCATGCGCCGGCGGCTGGTCGGCTACGTGTACCAGCGGCCCTCCGACAACCTGATTGCGCACCTGACGGCACGGGAGCACCTGCAGCTGGCCGCACGGCTGAAGGGCGCGGACGACACCGGCGACGAGCTGTTGGACGACCTCGGGCTGAGCGCACGCAAGGACGCTTTGCCGACCACCCTTTCGGGCGGTGAGCAGCAGCGTCTGGCCTTCGCCTCCGCTGCCATCGGCCAGCCGGCTCTGCTGGTGGCCGACGAGCCGACGGCGGAGCTGGACAGCGCCAGTGGAGGGGCGCTGCTGGAGGTGCTGGTGGCGCTGGCGCAACGTGGTATCGGCGTGGTGCTTGGAACCCACGACGTGCAGGCCGTCGCCGTCGCCGAGCGCACCCTGTTCCTGCGCCACGGCGCGGTGCAGGCCGAGACGGCCGAGTCCCGGCGGCTGTCGGTGATCGACGCCGCCGGGCGCATCTCGCTGCCACCGGAAGCCCTGGCCCTGTTCGCCGACCGGCGCGCGGTGCTGCAACTCGTCGACGGCACCGTCGTGATCAGCCCGCCATGAGCCCTCAAGCAGCGTCAGCGGTAGGGCAGCAGGCATGAACCCTCGGCTCTCCGACGCGTTCAATCCGGCCGAGGAGGAGGGCGTTGTCGTGCGCGCGAACGGGTTGCGCAAGACCTACCGGCGGGGGTCGGAGGAGGTGCTGGCCGTCCGTGGCGTGACGTTGCAGGTCGGCGAGGGTGAGCTGGTGGCGTTGGTCGGTCCGTCCGGCTCGGGGAAGACCACATTGCTGAACCTGCTCGCCGGGTGGGAGGAGCCGGACGCGGGAACGGTCCGCTGGCGTGGAGGTCCACCGGGGCTCCAAGGCGAGCTCGGCTGGGACGAGTTGGCCATCGTGCCGCAGCGCCTGGGCCTGGCCGCCGACCTGTCCGTCGCCGAGAACGTGGGGTGGCCGCTGCGGCTGGCCAGGTCGCGCGACGATGAGCGCGTCCCCCAGCTGCTCGACCGCTTCGGGTTGCTGGCGCTGGCGGACCGTCTGCCGGCCGAGGGGTCGTTGGGAGAGCAGCAGCGCGCCGCCCTGGCCCGTGCGTTGGTGCGCCGCCCGAGGTTGCTGCTGGCCGACGAGCCGACCGGTCATCAGGACGAGGACTGGGCAAAGGGGGTCGCGGTGGCGTTGCGCGGCGCCTGCGCCGAAGGCAGCGCCTGCCTGCTCGCGACGCACAACGCCGAGCTGTTGGACTTCGCCGACCGCGTGCTGAGCCTGCATGACGGTCGCTTGGGCGGCCCGTCGGGGTTGGCGACCATTGGTCCGTGAGGTAGGCGAGGCACGGGATCCGGTGCCAGGTGGTCGGCTACAGTGGCGCCACCGAGCCGGCGGCGGTACGGATCGATCCAGCCGGCGGGAGGACGGCGTGGACGATGGCCCACCGCTGCTGGGATCGGTAGCGTCCCGGCTGACCGCGGGTACCGCGGTGATCGGCGCTGTGTCGGTTGCCGTCGAGGTTCCGCTCCATCCCGGCACATCCGGCACCCCCGGCAACCCCGGCAACCCCGGCAAGGCGCTGGTGCTCAATGCCACCATGGAGCCGCTGTGCGTGGTGCCGGCCCGCCGCGCGGTGGTGCTGGTGCTGTCGTCCAAGGCCGATGTGGTGCACAGCAACGGCCACCGCTTCCGTTCGGTGGAAATCGACATCGCAGCGCCCTCCGTGGTGCGCCTGCGCCACTTCGTGCGGGTTCCCTACCGGCGGCGAGCCACGCTCAGCCGGCGAGGGGTGTTCATCCGTGACGAACACACCTGCCAGTACTGCGGGCGCACGGCGGAGAACGTCGACCACGTGGTGCCGCGCAGCCGAGGCGGGCCCCACGAGTGGGAGAACGTGGTGGCTGCCTGCCGTCGCTGCAACAGCCGCAAGAAGGACTACACCCCGACCGAGGCCGCCATGGCCCTGGCGCGGCCGCCCTACGCCCCCCGCGCCGCGTTCTGGTTGGTGGTGGCGGTTGGCGGCTTGCGCGACGACTGGGCGGACTACCTCGGCGACGCGCTGTCCGCCGGCTGACGGAGCACCCGCCCCATCCTCCGTCCCACCTCCGCACCACGCCTCTGACCAGCGCTGCCGTGGCGCGACCCGCGCGGCGCTGCCGCCGAAGGATGGCGCCCTGCTTGACTCAGGGAGGAAAGTGGTGGACAGTGGAGCAGGATGGAGGAGAACGGCGAAGTTTCGGGCGCAGCGATGTTCCTGGGGGAGTTCCAGCACACGCTGGACCCCAAGGGGCGGCTGATCCTGCCGTCGGCCTTCCGCGAAGCATTTCGGGAAGGGTTGGTGATGACGGTGGCGCCCGATCGCTGCCTGGCGGTTCATCCCGCCGCGGACTGGCAGCGAGTCGTGGCCGGCCTGCGGTCGCTGCGCTCCACCGACCGCCGTGAGCGCTCCTTCGCGCGTGCCATCACCTCCGCGGCCCATCCCGAGACTCCCGACCGCCAGGGCCGGGTGACGATTCCAGCCCGCCTGCGCAGCTTCGCCAACCTGGTCAAAGACGTCACCGTCGTCGGCGCTGACGCCCGGCTGGAACTGTGGCAGACCGGCGCTTGGGAGGCCTACCGCGACCAGGCCATGGACGACCTGGCCAACACCGACCAGCCGTTCAACCTCGGCATCTTCTAGATGGGCACCGTGGTGGAACCGCCGACTTCTCGACGGGCAGCGCATGACCCGGTGCTCGTAGGCCCCGTCACCACCCTGCTGGGCGTGCCCGACGGCGCCGGCGTGCTGGTCGACGCCACCGTGGGTGTCGCCGGCCACGCCGCCGCGCTGCTGGCCGCCAGCGGCCCCGACGTCCACCTCGTCGGCTTCGACCGCGACGCCGAGGCACTGGAGCTGGCGGCGCGCCGGCTGGCCGCGTACGGCGAGCGGGTGCATCTCGTGCACGCCGGCTACGACCAGCTCGCCGAGCACGTGGCGCCGGTCATCGCGGCCGCTGGACCGCTGCGAGGGGTGCTGTACGACCTCGGCGTGTCCTCGCTGCAGCTGGACCGCGCCGGGCGAGGCTTCTCGTTCCGCGCCTCGGGCCCGCTGGACATGCGCATGGACCAGGCTGGCGGGATCACCGCCGCCGAGGTCGTCAACACCACCCAGCAGCCCGAGCTGGCCCGGCTGCTGCGCGTCTACGGCGAGGAGCGGTACGCCCAACGGATCGCCGCCGCCATCGTGCGCGCCCGCCCGCTGACCACGACCGACCAGCTGGCCGAGGTGGTGACCGCGGCGGTGCCGACCCCCGCCCGTCACAGCGGCACGCATCCGGCCACCAAGACCTTCCAGGCCCTGCGCATCGTCGTCAACGCCGAGCTGGACCGCTTCGGCGCCTCCCTTCCCCAGGCGTTGGAGCTGGTCGAGCCTGCTGTGCAGGACGCGGAGTCGACCGGTGGGCGGATCGCCGTGTTG